>CANOFI010000056.1 GCA_947565255.1 uncultured Lachnospiraceae bacterium | reverse complement strand
AGATGATAACGTAAGGAGGAACTTATGAATTATTTGGAAGCAATCATTATGGGGCTTATTCAGGGAGTAACAGAATTTCTCCCGGTGAGCAGCTCCGGCCATCTGGCAATATTTCGAAACATATTTAACATAAGCGACCCGGATGCAGTATTTGATATATTACTGCATGCAGGAACCATTGTTGCAGTCCTTGTCGTATATTTTTCAGATATTAAAAAATTGATTGTGGAAGGGTTTAAATTACTGTTCGATTTACTTGTGAATGCAGGACTTTTATGTAAGCACGTATTTGGCAGACAGCAGGTAAAATACCGCAGACTGGTTAACAGTGCCTATCGGAAATTTGTTGTATTATTGTTTGTGTCCACCATTCCTACAGGAATCCTGGGGATATTACTGAAAGATACCGTTAAAATTGTAAGGACAGATTTGCTGATTATAGGCGTATGCCTTTTAATTACAGCATGTCTGCTGGTTATCTGCGATATGAGCCCGGAGGGCAAAAAAAAGCCCAAAAATGTGACTTATGTCGATGCATTTTCAGTCGGTGTGGCACAGGGAGCTGCCACTTTGCCGGGAATATCCCGTTCAGGGACAACGATTGCAGTATGTACAAAGCTGGGATTTGACCGTAAGTTTGCGGTAAAATACTCATTTATTATGTCAGTACCGGCAATTTTGGGTGCCGTGATTTTAGAAATCGATGATGTTTCCAAAACTGTGAAAAGCGGTGTGTCGGTCGGACCATACATCGTCGGCATGATAGTGGCTGCCATTGTCGGTTATTTCTGTATCAAAACTCTGCTGCGGATGGTCTGTAAGAAAAAAATGAAATATTTTGCTGCATACTGCGTGGCTGCGGGTCTGGTATCCATAATCATGCATATTGCAGGGTAACTGGGAGGCATTTTCTTGGCTGGAAATGGAAAGAAAAGGACAGAAACAAAAGTAAATAGCACCAGAAATAAGAAAAAGGACAGCAAAGCCGTAAGTGGTTTTACGTTTAAAGAGGAGGCCGCGCTGCTTATTTTTCTGGCTGTTTCACTCATTCTTTTTTTAGGTAATTTTGGACTTGCAGGCGGGGTTAACACAGGCGGAAACTGGCTGAGCAGCCAGATGAGAGGACTGCTGGGAACAATGGAGTATGTTTTTCCGGTTGTTTTTTTTGTGAGCGCCTGCTTTTGCATTATGAATAAGGGAAATCGGCGGATATATGTAAAAACGGCGGTTGTCTATATTGCCATGATTGATATGAGCGCGATGATTCAGGCGCTTCGCGGCAATAATTTTGAGAATTTATTTGAGCAGGGAAAGAGTCATATTTTTGCAGGCGGTGTGATTGGAGGTTTTCTTGCAAAGCTTTTGTATAAGGGATTAAGCCTTTTGGGAACGATGGTGGTACTGATTGTGGTTTTGATTGGGTGTATTGTATTTCTGACAGAATTGTCTTTTGTGAACGGAGTAGAAAAGCAGAGCAAAAAAGCCTACAACCATACGAAGGAAGGCGTCAGGCGGCACAGGGATGAATATGAAGTCAGGCGTGAGAGGCGCAGAGAACAGCAGATACGACAGCAGGAACAAAGAACGAAGGAAGAGCAAAAACAGCAGGAGGAACAGAAAAAGCGAAAGGCACAGATTGCCCGGCAGATGGCCTATATGGAAAAGGAGGAGCAGGAAAGAAAAGCAAGGGAAAGAAAATACAAAAAAAAGAAGTACGTCAATGCCAATGGCATGGATATAGTAACATTGAAACAGCCGGAAACGAACAAAAAAGTGGAGGAAGCACAAAAAGATGTCCACGAGGTTTTCCCGGACAGCACAGAAGACAGTGGAAAAAACATACAAAAGGAAAAGACAGCGGCATCGTTTACCATACAGCGCGGCAGTGAAATCAGCCAGGTAAAAGTAAACGGTGAGGAGGTGCAGTTTGATCCGGCCGCAGAACAGGAAAAAGAAATACCGTCCAGTGTCAAAGAGGATAAAGATTTAACAATTCATAATCATTCGGATAAAATACAAAAACCAGGTGAAACCGGACATTCTGACAAACAAAAAATCTACCATAAGCCAGATATCTCCCTTTTGAAAAAATGTGGAAAGGAAAAATTAGAATCCAGAAAATCATTGACGGACACCGGAATAAAGCTGCAGAACACACTGCAAAGCTTCGGGGTACGCGTGTCCGTATCCAATATCAGCTGCGGTCCGTCTGTGACGCGCTATGAACTGCAGCCGGAGCAGGGTGTAAAAGTCAGCAAAATTGTGGGACTTGCAGATGACATTAAGCTGAATCTTGCCGTGGAGGATATCCGTATTGAGGCACCGATTCCGGGGAAGGCAGCTGTTGGAATCGAGGTGCCGAACAAAAAGCCCAGTCCGGTGCTGTTAGGAGATTTGCTGGATTCGGATGAATTTAAAAACAGTAAGTCGCTGCTGAGTTTTGCCGTCGGCAAGGACATCGGCGGAAAAATTGTCGTGCACGATGTCGCGAAAATGCCGCATCTGCTTATTGCGGGCGCCACGGGCTCCGGTAAATCTGTCTGCATCAATACATTGATTATGAGCATTTTGTACAAGGCGGACCCGGATAAAGTGAAGCTGATTATGATTGACCCAAAAGTTGTAGAACTTAGCGTATACAATGGAATCCCGCATATGCTGATTCCGGTTGTCACAGACCCGAAAAAGGCGGCGGGCGCTTTGAACTGGGCCGTGATGGAGATGACAGAGCGGTACGAAAAGATGGCGCAGATGCATGTGCGGAATATTGAGGAATACAATGCAAAGCTAACGCAGATTCCCGACAGCGAAGAAAAACCGCTGTTTCTCCCGCAGATTGTTGTCATTGTAGACGAGCTGGCAGATTTGATGATGGTATCAAAAAATGAAGTGGAAGATGCAATCTGCCGTCTGGCACAGCTTGCGCGGGCGGCGGGCATTCATCTTGTCATTGCGACGCAGAGGCCTTCCGTGGATGTCATTACCGGTCTGATAAAAGCAAATATGCCTTCCAGAATTGCCTTATCAGTTTCTTCCGGTGTAGATTCCAGAACGATCATTGATATCAATGGCGCCGAAAAACTGCTCGGAAAAGGAGATATGCTGTTTTATCCATCCGGATTTCCAAAGCCGGTTCGTGTGCAGGGAGCGTATATCAGCGATGGAGAAGTAAACGATGTAGTTGCAGAGATTCGCGACCAGAACGGTGAAAGCGCTTACAATAAAGAAATCGAAGATAAAATTGTGCAGTCACAGCAGATAACGGTCGAAGATGCGGCTTCTGATGGCACGAATAAAAGCAGGTTTGATGAATATTTCGTGGAAGCGGGAAAATTTGTGATAGGAAAGGAAAAGGGTTCCATCGGTATGCTGCAGAGAATGTTCCGCGTGGGCTTTAACCGTGCGGCGCGGATTATGGACCAGTTAGAGGAAGCCGGCGTGGTAGGTGCAGAGGAAGGCACAAAACCAAGACGCGTTTTAATGTCTCTGGAGGAGTTCGAGAATTTTGTGGAAGAATATGTATAGGCGTCCTGTATGAAGTGTTTATCGGATAATAATTCAGATAACCTGAAATTTGCTGGCACGTTTGATAAAACGGAAAAGAGCATTTTATAGAATGTCATTTTATATACTATTATAATTCACGGTTGGAAAGGCTCTGAATATAAAAAAGGAGGATTCAGATGAAAACAGATATTGAAATTGCACAGGAGGCAGTGATGCTTCCTGTCCGGGAGGTTGCAGGCCAGCTTGGAATCGGGGAAGATGATTTGGAATTGTACGGCAGATACAAAGCAAAATTGTCGGAGGATTATTTAAAATCGATTGAGAAAAATGAAGATGGAAAGCTGATTTTAGTGACCGCCATCAATCCGACTCCGGCAGGGGAGGGAAAGACCACCATCAGTGTAGGACTTGGACAGGCTTTGGGAAAACTCGGAAAAAAATCTGTGACAGCGCTTCGCGAGCCGTCACTCGGACCCTGCTTCGGAATCAAAGGCGGCGCAGCCGGAGGCGGCTATTCGCAGGTGGTTCCTATGGAAGATATAAACTTACATTTTACCGGCGATTTTCATGCGATTACTTCGGCGAATAATCTGCTGGCGGCTCTGCTGGACAATCATATACAGCAGGGAAATGCGCTTGGAATTGATACGAGACAGATTGTGTGGAAGCGCTGTGTGGACATGAACGACCGGGTGCTCCGCAATATTGTCATAGGAATTGGAAATAAAACAGACGGGGTGGTGAGGGAGGATCATTTTGTCATATCGGTTGCCACAGAAATTATGGCTATTCTCTGTCTGGCAGAAGATATGGAGGATTTAAAGAAACGTCTCGGACGTGTGATTGTTGCCTATAATTTTGACGGGGAGCCGGTCACGGCAAAAGATTTGCAGGCAGTAGGGGCGATGGCTGCACTGCTGAAGGATGCGTTAAAGCCGAATCTTGTCCAGACGTTAGAACACACGCCGGTATTGGTTCACGGAGGACCATTTGCCAATATCGCCCATGGATGCAACAGTGTCCGCGCCACAAAGGCGGCCCTTAAAATGGCCGATTATGTAGTGACAGAGGCGGGGTTTGGCGCGGATCTCGGCGCGGAAAAGTTTTTTGATATCAAGTGCAGAATGACGGGGTTAAAGCCGAGTGCGGTTGTACTGGTTGCCACTGTACGGGCATTAAAATACAACGGCGGAGTGGAAAAGGCACAATTGTCCAGTCCGGATTTGGCTGCGCTGAAAAAAGGAATTAAAAATCTGGAAAAGCACATTGAGAATTTACAAAAATTCGGCGTTCCGGTAGTCGTAGCCCTGAATTCCTTCGTTGCGGACACGGAGGAGGAAGTAGCGTTTATCCGCGAATTCTGCGAAAAAAAGAACTGTGCGTTCGCCCTGGCAGAGGTTTGGGAAAAAGGCGGTGCCGGCGGCCTTGCATTAGCCAGTAAAGTCTTAGATACCATCGAGAGAAATGAGTCGGATTTCACACTGCTCTACAGGGATGAGCTGAGTCTGAAGGAGAAAATAGAAACCATTGCCCGTGAAATTTACGGAGCGGGTTCCGTTGCATATTCCCAGGCGGCCGTCCGTACACTGGGACAGCTAAAGCGGCAGGGCTTTGATAAATTTCCGGTCTGTATGGCAAAAACACAATATTCCTTATCCGACGACCCTAAGCTTCTTGGAAGACCGGAGCATTTTGAACTGATGGTCCGGGAGATCTATGTATCCGCGGGCGCCGGTTTTGTTGTTGTTTTGACCGGAAATGTCATGACGATGCCCGGACTTCCGAAGGAGCCGGCAGCAAACCGGATTGATGTGGACAAAGCGGGAAATATTACAGGCTTGTTTTAAAAAAGAAAATAAGGAAAGAGGAAAATAAGAATGGCAAAATTGATTGATGGAAAAGCAATTTCCGCGCAGCTGAAAGATGAATTAAAAGAAAAAGTCGCACAGTTAAGCGGGATGGGAAAAGAAATTACACTGGCTGTAATTCAGGTGGGCGCGGACCCCGCATCCTCCGTCTATGTGCGCAACAAAAAAAATGCATGTGCATACATCGGAATCGAGTCCCTTTCGTATGAGCTTGCGGAAGAGACGTCCCAGGAAGAGCTGCTTGCATTAATTGTGCGGCTGAACCAAAATGAAAAGGTCAATGGAATACTCGTACAGCTTCCTCTTCCGGGACATATCGATG
The DNA here is from genome assembly GCA_947565255.1 of uncultured Lachnospiraceae bacterium. GTDB lineage: Bacteria > Bacillota > Clostridia > Lachnospirales > Lachnospiraceae > JAAVZI01. The sequence goes on along the minus strand of CANOFI010000056.1, from coordinate 5,209 downwards.
AGGATGTAATCATTAAGGCAATTGCCCCAGAAAAAGATGTGGATGGATTTCATCCGCAGAGTGTCGGGGCAATGAGCATCGGGCAAAAGGGATTTTTGTCCTGTACGCCGGCCGGTGTGATTGAGTTGTTAAAGCGCTCCGGCATTGAAATAGAGGGAAAGGAATGTGTTGTGGTTGGAAGAAGCAATATTGTCGGAAAACCGATGGCGATGCTGTTGCTTCGCGAAAATGCAACGGTTACCGTGACACATTCGAGGACGAAAAATTTAAAAGAGGTGACGAAACGCGCAGATATTCTTATCGCAGCGCTTGGAAAACCGAAATTTATAAAAGAAGATTTTGTGAAGGAAGGTGCCGTTGTAATTGACGTCGGAATTCACAGGCAGGAAAACGGAAAGCTTTGCGGGGATGTAGATTTTGACAATGTGGCGGACAAGGTCAGTGCGATTACGCCGGTTCCCGGCGGCGTGGGACCGATGACAATCGCGATGCTGATGAAGAACTGTGTGCAGTCTGTATGATTAGGTATGAATCCGATTGTCCGGAAATAAAAATAGAAAGAGCAGGTGACAGCGAACATGATTTGCAGGAATTGCGGAACAAAAGTAGAAGATAATTGTGAGGTTTGCCCGATTTGCCGTGCAAAATTAAATGAAGAACGTTCAGAAGAAGAGATTGAAATTTTAGACAATGATTGGGAAGAATTTCATCTGGAAAAAAAGAAAGATACGGCGAAGCAGAGAAAAAGAAAGCTGATTGCTGCAATCACGGCATTGTCTGCCGCAATTGTCGGAGTTGTCATATTGATAATTGTAGTAGCTTTTTCTTCAGTGAACAAAAGTGCCTTTGCATCCCAGATAGAAAAGGGGGAGGAATTCTGGAAGAATGCAGATTACAAATCCGCCATTACAGCCTTTGAGAATGCGGTGGATAAAGCGGAGGATGATGCTTCAAAATCAGCGGCGCTCTGTAAGCTTGCCAGCGTTTATATCGAATCCGGTGATGACAACAGTGCGATTTTCTATTACGAAGAGGCAGCGGAATTAGGACTTTTAAATGCAGAAGACATCAGCACACTGGTAAGTCTGTATGAGAAAAAAGCAGATTTGAACGGTATTCAGAAGCTGGCAAAAACGTACAGCAGCAAAGAAACAGAAAGCATTTTTGAAAAGCATTTGCTGAACCAGCCGGTATTTAGTCATAAGTCCGGCACATACAATGAATTGCTGACAGTGGACATCACCACTGCCAAAAATGAACAGATTTTTTACACATTGGACAATACGTCGGCAACACAGCAATCTACGCCATATTCCGGTGCACTGCAGATCGGAGAGGGTACAACCATTGTGCGTGCAGTTGCACTGAATGCGGACGGAGTACTGAGCGACGAGGTGATTACCACATACGAGGTTAACCTGAATGTTCCGGTAACACCGGTAATTACGCCCGAAACCGGAAATTATTTAGAAGCGTCAAAGATCACATTTACAAATGTACCTACCAATTGCAAGGCATATTATACTATTGACGGAACCGTGCCGACCCAGGATTCCATTGAATATACAAAGCCATTTGACATGATACTGGGAAACCATGTGATTATGGCGGTATATGTGAACCAGTATACCGGAATATCCAGTCCGGTTGCCATGAAAATATATGATTTGGGCATTAATGGCAAATTTTCATGGGCCCAGGCGACGGGAAGCGTGATGAACCGTCTGCAGGAAACCGGGGAAACGGCAGAGGTGGAAGGCTGCACACTGCTGCCGGTTACGGTCTGTAAAATCGGAACGAATGATTACTATATCGTAAAATGCTACCAGCAGACGGACGCAGGCTTAAAGGAGAAGGGAAATGCCTATGCGGTAGATGTAAATACCGGTGTTGCCTTTCGGGCGCAGGATAACGGAAATAATGAATTTAATCTTTCCGGTCTGTAAAAGGGTGCCATTTCTTTACAGGAGATTACAAAAAATGACTTATTTTCGAAAGAAAATGTTGAAATTTGGGTGAAAATGTTATACAATAAAAGGTAGTGGTAATGTTCCATAAATTAATGATAGGAGGATATTTATGTATAAGATTACGCGCGCCGAGATGCTTGCGGACAATATTTTTCTCATGGATGTGGAAGCTCCGAGAGTGGCAAAATCCTGCAAGCCCGGACAATTTGTGATTGTGAAAATGGATGAGAAGGGGGAACGCATTCCGCTGACAATTTGCGATTATGACTGCGAGAAGGGAACGGTCACGATTGTAGTTCAGGTTATCGGAGCCTCTACGGAAAAAATGAAGTATATGAAGGCAGGGGATGGATTCCGTGACTTTATGGGACCGCTGGGAAATCCTTCTGAATTGATTGAAGAAGACATTGAATCGTTAAAGAAAAAGAAGATTTTATTTGTTGCGGGAGGACTTGGAACAGCGCCGGTATATCCTCAGGTAAAGTGGATGAAGGAGCATGGTGTAGATGTAGATGTAATCGTAGGTTCCAAAACCAAAGATTTGATTATATTAGAGGATGAGATGAAGGCGGTTGCCGGCAATCTGTATATCACGACCGATGATGGAAGCTACGGCCGGAAGGGAATGGGTACAGATGTCATTAAGAGCCTTGTAAAGGAAGAGGGCAAGGAATATGATGTCTGCGTTGCAATCGGGCCAATGATCATGATGAAGTTTGTCTGTCTTCTGACAAAGGAGCTGGGTATTCCAACGATTGTCAGCATGAATCCAATCATGGTAGACGGGACCGGTATGTGCGGGGCATGCCGATTGTCCGTCGGTGATGAGGTGAAATTTGCCTGTGTGGACGGTCCGGAGTTTGACGGACATCTAGTCAATTTTGATGAGGCGATGAAGAGACAGCAGATGTATAAGACAGCGGAAGGCCGTGCAGTACTGAAGGCTCGTGAAGGGGATACCCATCACGGCGGATGCGGGCATTGTGGAGGTGACGAGTAATGGATGTAATGAAAAAAGTACCTGTAAGAGAGCAGGCACCGGAAGTTCGCGCAGCGAATTTTGAAGAAGTCTGTCTCGGATATGACCAGAAGGAAGCGATGGAGGAAGCCACCAGATGCCTGAATTGTAAAAATGCACAGTGCATCAAAGGGTGTCCGGTAGCAATCAATATTCCCGATTTTATTTCGCAGGTAAAAGAAGGAAACATAGAAGAGGCCTACAAAGTAATCAGCCAGTCTTCGGCGCTTCCGGCAGTCTGCGGACGTGTATGCCCGCAGGAGAGCCAGTGTGAAGGAAAATGCATCCGCGGCATAAAGGGCGAGCCGGTTTCTATTGGCAAATTAGAGCGTTTTGTTGCCGACTGGGCAAGAGAACAGGGAATCAAGCCGGAAAGGACAGCACAGCCGAACGGAAAGAAGGTTGCAGTCATTGGTTCCGGTCCCGCAGGGCTTACCTGCGCAGGCGATCTTGCAAAGCTTGGATACGATGTGACGATATTCGAGGCACTCCATGAGCCGGGCGGCGTGCTTGTATACGGAATTCCGGAATTCCGTCTTCCGAAGGAAAAGGTGGTCAGGGAAGAGATTGAGAATGTAAAGTCACTCGGTGTGAAAATTGAGACAAATGTTGTGATTGGACGGTCGGTTACGATTGACCAGCTGATTGAAGAGGAAGGATTCAGCGCCGTATTTATTGGTTCTGGCGCAGGACTTCCAAAGTTTATGGGAATTCCGGGTGAGAATGCCAACGGTGTATTTTCGGCCAATGAATACCTGACAAGAAGCAATCTGATGAAAGCGTTTGAAGATGGATATGACACGCCGATTGTTGCCGGGAAGAAGGTTGCGGTTGTCGGCGGCGGCAACGTGGCCATGGACGCTGCAAGAACAGCATTGCGTCTTGGTGCGGAAGTACATATTGTGTACAGAAGAAGCGAGGAAGAGCTTCCGGCGCGTGTGGAAGAGGTGCATCATGCAAAAGAAGAAGGCATTATTTTCGACCTTCTGACGAATCCTACCGAGATTCTCGCAGACGAAAACGGCTGGGTAAAGGGAATGAAGTGCGTCAGGATGGAATTGGGAGAGGCAGATGCCTCCGGAAGAAGACGTCCGGTTGTAATAGAGGGCTCGGAATTTGAGTTAGAGGTAGATACGGTGATTATGTCTCTTGGAACTTCCCCGAATCCATTGATTTCTTCGACGACAGAAGGACTGGAAGTCAATAAGTGGAAATGCATCGTTGCGGACGAGGAGCTTGGCAAAACATCAAAAGAAGGCGTATATGCCGGCGGTGATGCCGTTACTGGCGCTGCAACGGTGATTCTTGCGATGGGTGCCGGAAAAGCAGGCGCAAAGGGCATTCATGAATATTTATCAAACAAATAAATAATTTTAAGAAAATTTGGAATACTAAAGCAAAAACGGTGCACATGTAGCATAGAAAGTGGTTGCATGTGCACTTTTCATTAAGGAGTTTTATGATTATCAGAGTACGGCAGAAAATGGGAAAACTGAAACAGTGGAAAGAAAAAAATGGCGAAATTTGTCTGAATGTTCTGAAGTATGTGTGGGTTGTCTGCATTGTTGGATTATATGTGTTCGGCATCTGGACAAACAAAGATGCGATCCGGCAGGCAGAGGCTGCCGATATTGCCGCACTTGTTATTTGTATGATTGTGGCAAGCGGAATTGCTGTATTTACATTTTTCAGGCCGGTTTTGAGTGAAAAAGCAGGGCATATAGCAGGAATAATCAGTCTGTTAGTGCTGCCATATGTTTCCTTTTGCCTGACAGAATGGCTGTTTCAGAATCCGTTTCGGATTCGGATGGCGGCTGTTGTCAGCAATTATTTTATTTATCTGTCAGTTTATCTGGTTGCGTTCGCTGTTACAAACCGTTACAAATTTGCAATCATCATCGGAAATACCATTACATTTCTGGCCGGTATTGTAAATTATTTTGTACTGTTATTCCGCGGAACGCCGTTCTGCCCCTGGGATATCTTTTCTGTCGGAACTGCCGCGGATGTACTGGAAGGATATACCTTTACGGTTTCACTTAATCTTCTTGGCGGCATACTGTCTGTAGTTTTAATCAATATGTGGGCCTGGTTTCTGAAAGGAAAGATACGTAAGCTGTTCGTCCGTGTAAGCAGCGCCATTGCGGTGGTATTTGGAGCCGGTATTATGATTTATGTGCTGTTTCTTACCCCCGTCCTGGAAAATTGCGGGATTACCCCC
>CANOFI010000055.1 GCA_947565255.1 uncultured Lachnospiraceae bacterium | reverse complement strand
AGTAAGGCGTATCTGATACCGTACGGTTCTCGTGTTAAAGTGTTGGAGGGGCAGCATGGCGATACATGATGTGGAGTGCTGTGAAGACCAGCACGTGCATGAAGAACTGTTAAAAAAAGTAAATGCCCGGATGCCGGATGAGGACGAATTGTATGATTTGGCTGAGTTATTTAAGGTATTCGGCGATTCTACCCGCATACGGATTTTGTTTGTGCTGTTTGAGGAAGAGGTTTGTGTCTGTGACCTGGCCTCTGCCCTGAACATGACGCAGTCGGCCGTTTCCCACCAGCTGAAAATATTAAAGCAGGCAAAGCTGGTCAGTGGCAGGCGGGACGGAAAATCGGTTATCTATTCGCTGGCGGATGACCATGTGAGAGGCATCATTGCGCAGGGGCTGGAGCATATAGAGGAATAAAAGGAGGAAGTTTTATTCTGACAGTGAAATAAGAGTTTTGTGAATGATTATTAAAACTTATAAAAAAGAAAATAATAAAGGAGAGCAGACTATGAAAAAGAAATTTAAATTACAGGATTTAGACTGTGCAAATTGTGCGGCAAAGATGGAGGAGGCCATTAAGAAGATTGACGGAGTTTCCGATGCAGCCGTGAATTTTATGATGCAGAAAATGACAGTCGAAGCGGAGGATAGCCGGTTTGATGAGATTATGGAAGAGGTTGTAAGGGTGTGCGCGAAGGTGGAACCGGACTGTAAAATTTTTGTGCGCTGACCATTTGTCAGGCGGGCGGAAACCAGTTTGCCGCCAGATATAAATGTGTCAGTACACGAGTGCAGTCAAAAGAATTTTCGTGTATGTTGCAGGTGGTATTACTTTGGCATGATTTGCCGCGGCATTTGACCGTCGAAGGAATATCCGTGATTGGAGGAGTTTTATGAGTGAGAAGCAAAAAAAAGTGCTTTGGCGCATCGTGGCATCTTTTGTGATATTTATCATATTATTTGTTCTGGAACATGCCAAAGCGTTAGGACATGTCAATAAGTGGATGGTATTTTTGCTGTATCTCATACCATATCTTGTGGTTGGGTACGATATCTTGTGGAAGGCGGTAAGAAATATCAGCCGCGGGCAGGTGTTTGATGAAAATTTTTTGATGGTCATAGCCACATTTGGCGCGTTCGGCGTCTCGGAATATGAGGAGGCCGTGGCTGTGATGCTTTTTTACCAGGTGGGCGAACTGTTTCAGGGGTATGCGGTCGGAAAGTCGCGCCAGTCCATTACCGATATGATGAACATTTGTCCGGAATATGCCAATGTGGAAATAGACGGCGTGCTGCAGCAGGTCGACCCGGACGATGTGGAGGTGGGAACGCTGATTGTGGTGAAACCGGGAGAAAAAATTCCACTCGATGGTGTAGTTGTGGAAGGAAATTCGATGATAGACACGACGGCGCTGACCGGGGAAAGCGTGCCGAGAAGCGCTGCGGCAGGCGATGAGGTCATCAGCGGATGCGTAAATGGGGCCAATGCATTAAAGGTGCGTGTGACAAAGGCATTCGAGGATTCTACCGTTTCGAGGATTCTTGAGCTGGTAGAAACAGCCGGAAGCAAAAAGGCAAAGGTGGAAAATTTCATCACGCGTTTTGCCAGATATTATACGCCGGTCGTGACAATTGCGGCGGTTGTTCTCGCAATTCTTCCGCCGCTTTTTTTTGGAGGAGAGTGGAGCGACTGGGTGCAGAGGGCCTGCAGCTTCCTTGTCATTTCCTGTCCCTGTGCGCTTGTTATATCTGTGCCGATGGGATTTTTCGGCGGAATCGGCGCGGCGTCCAAAATCGGAGTGCTGGTGAAGGGGAGCAGCTATCTGGAAGTGCTTTCCCGGGTGACAACGGTTGTATTTGATAAAACCGGAACCCTGACAAAAGGGGAATTTAAGGTTGCCGGTCTGTATCCGGAGGGAATGAGTGAGCAGGAGCTTTTGGAGCTGGCCGCCTATGGGGAAATGTACTCCAACCATCCGATTGCGCTTTCCATCCGGGAGGCTTATGGCAGGGCAACGTCAGCAAATCGGCTGACGGACAATGAGGAAATTGCGGGGCAGGGCATTCACGCTGTTTTCGACGGAAAAGATTTGTATGTTGGAAATGAAAAGCTGATGCAGTCAAACCGAATCGCATACCAGATGAAGGAAAGCGGACAGATTCCGGGCGCAACGCTGGTGTTTGTCGCTGTCGGGAATACATTTGCCGGCGTGGTTGCCATTGCGGATACGATAAAAGAAGGGGCAAAGCATGCTATTTTAGATATGAAGCGTGTCGGTGTGGAAAGCTGTATCATGCTGACAGGGGACCGTGAAACCGCGGCAAAAGAAACCGCGGCGCAGTTAGAAATGGATGGGGTGTATGCCCAGCTTCTGCCGCAGGATAAGGTGCAGAAGGTGGAGGAGCTTTTGGCTGCCAGGAAGGAAAACGAATATCTTGCGTTTGTTGGGGACGGCATCAACGACGCGCCGGTTCTGACAAGGGCGGATATCGGCATTGCCATGGGTTCCCTGGGCTCGGATGCGGCCATCGAAGCGGCGGATGTGGTTCTGATGGATGATGATGTGGGAAAAATTGCAAAGGTAGTGAAACTATCCAGAAAGACTGGCCGTATTGTGCGGCAGAATATTGTGTTTGCGCTGGGAGTTAAGGCAGTTGTGCTGTTGTTAGGTGCAGCCGGCATTGCCAATATGTGGGCGGCCGTATTTGCGGACGTGGGGGTGTCGGTGCTTGCAATTTTAAATGCGATGCGTACGCTGAAGGAATCCGGGACGTGAGGTACAGCCGTATGGGGCGACTGCAGGCCAGTTCCGGAAGGCCATTTCTTAGCTTCCTAAAAATAATCATATTATTAAGTATTTGCAAAACAGCTATTTCAATATCAGAGTTTGGGCAGTCTATACAAAAATGAAGCGGCTTCAAAACGCTTTGGAGCGGAATTATTGTATAGACTGCCCAAACTCGTCACTCCGAATAAAACTTTCGCAATTATCTGTCATAGTATTATTTATTTTCGCGCAAAAAATCACCATGAATTGACTTCGATGATATTTCATGCTATAATATAAAATAGTGTTTAAAAAAGAGTATGAAAAAAGGTATAAAAGGAGGAAATCGCTTGACCAGTGCAGTTATTATACTTGAATTAATCGGCATATGCATAATTTTTGTAGCACTTGGACTGCTTGTGTCAGGCGATGGTACAAGCGAACAAAAGATAACGGCATTTTTTCTTTGCGGTTCCCTGATTCAGAATGTGGGCTATATGCTGGAAATTACCGCTTCTACGCTTGAGGTTGCCGAGGCGGCGGTAAAATTCCAGAATCTTGGTTCGGGCTTTGTTCCGCTGTGCTATTGCTGGTTTATCTTTTTATATTGTTACCAGAAGCCCCCCATTTTGTTGCTGAAGGGCATTGCGGTTGTAAATTTTGTATGCATTTTCATTATCTTTTTCAATAATAGTGTGTTCTACAGCGAAATGCACTGGGTAGAAACGGCCCAGGGGCATCATTATCTCGATATTGAATACGGACCGTTATATTTTCCCGTGTTGATTGTTCTGCGCCTGGGAGTTCCGTTTATTTTATCAATCTATGCCCTTTTAAAGGCTGTCTTGCAGCGGCAGGATGAAAAAGACACCCGTCAGTACCTTGTTTTTTTGTTTTTATCGCTGCTTCCGGTTGTGGCGCTGCTTGTATACATACTGAAGCTTACCAATGTCTATGATTTGTCTCCCGTTACGCTTGGCCTGGTGCTGTCCGCAGTAGAGATTCTTGTCTGGCGCAGACGGAATTTTGATTTCAGGCGGATTGCGGCGGAGACGGTAATTGACAATATGGCGGATGGAGTCATTACGCTTGACGGCAACAAGCGGCTTGTAAGTTACAATTTTGCTGCCGGGAATATGTTTCCCGCGCTTCTTGACTACAGACGGGGCGATGTGCTGGCGGGAGTGAAACAAAATCCGGATGATATGTTTTTGGAGGACAGCTGGCGCAGGTTTCAGTGGCAGGAGAGATTTTATGAAAGCCACTCCAAACAGATATGCAGCAAATCCGGCGTGTGTATGGGATATGTGTTTCTTTTGCTGGATATAACCGATACGGCGGTCTATATTGAAGAAATTAACAAGCTGCGTATGCAGGCAGAAAAGGCAAACATTGCTAAAAGTGAATTTCTGGCGAATATGTCTCATGAAATAAGAACCCCCATGAATGCCATTGTCGGACTGAGTGATATTATGATGGAGGAAAGCCGCGACAGGGAAATGATGGTTCATGCAAAGGATATCCAGTCGGCGGCAAGGAACCTGCTTGCAATTATCAATGACATTCTTGATTTGTCCAAAGTTGAGGCGGGCAAAATGGAATTAGTATATAACGACTACTATCTAAAGAATGCGGTCGGGGAAGTTGTGGGAATGATGGATATGGCGGCTTCCCAAAAGGGACTGCTGATGAAATATGAGTACGATAAGACGCTTCCGTGCCGTTACAATGGAGATGATGTCCGCATCAGGCAGATTCTTGTCAATCTGCTCAACAATGCCATAAAGTTTACCGATGATGGGTATGTGCGCATTACCGTAAGCGGTACTCCCGGAGAAAATGAAAATGAGATGTTTTTGAAATTTCGAATTGAAGATACGGGCTGCGGAATCAGTGATGAGGACAAAGAAAAGATATTTGATGACTTTACCCAGGTAGATGTCAGGCGCAACCACAATGTTGAGGGAACCGGACTGGGTCTTTCCATAACTAAGCATCTCATAAGACTGATGAACGGCTCTATAAGCGTGGAGAGCGTTTACGGCGAGGGGGCGGCATTTACGGTCGTCATTCCCCAGAAGGTGGTAGATTACCGTACAATTGCCGAGACGCCGGATGTGGAGTCCGTTGCGGAGGAGCTGGCATGTTTTACCGCAAGAGGCTGTAAAGTGCTTGTGGTTGACGACAATCGAATCAACCAGAAAGTGGCAAAAGGAATGCTGGCACCATATGATCTGGAGCTGCAGGAGGCACAGAGCGGGAAGCAGGCAATTGAGATGGTGAAGAAAACCTGCTTTGACATCATATTTATGGATCATATGATGCCTGGAATGGACGGTATTGAAGCTGTCCGGATTATCAGAAGCGAGTGCGGTGAGAATGGAACCAGACCGGTGATCATTGCACTTACGGCCAATGCCATGGCGGGAGCAAAAGAAAAGTTCCTTGACAATGGTTTTCAGGATTTTCTGGCCAAGCCGCTGAACAGAAAAATGCTGAATGATGCTCTGCGAAAGTGGATTCCGCCGGATTTTATAGAGGACATCTCAGAAGAAGCCGGTGAAGAGCCGGATTTACAGTGGGATCCCGGCACAATCCGTATTGAGGGAATCAATGCAGAAATTGCGGCCGGAAACCAGTTCGGAAGCAGAGAAGAATATCTGGATTTGCTTGATTTGTACTGTCTGGAGGGAAAAGGCAAGACAGGACTGCTTCAGCAGCTTTTTGTGGATCAGAATTATGAGGCATATGAAGTGGAAGTTCATGGTTTAAAGAGTGCATCGGCAAATATAGGTGCGGAGGAGTTCAGCGCGATGGCAAGGGCGCATGAGGAGGCCGCCGTCCGGGGTGATGTCGATTTTATTCAGAATGAATTTGCGCACCTGCTGTTTACATATACAAAGCTGATGGATGATATACAGCGTTTTTTGGATGAAACAAGGGGCATTGCGGAAGAAGAAGGGACAGAGGAGCTTTCCGGTGAAGAGCTGCTGCAGAGGGTGGATGAGGCGCTGCGGCTGCTGGAAGGGTTTGATTCAAAGGGATGTGCCGAGATTGTGGACGGCCTTCTGAAAATGAGGCTTCCAAAAGAAGCAGTGCTTGCACTCAGAGAGGTTAGGGAGCAGCTGAAACTGTATGAAGATGATAATGCAGAGATGCTTCTGCGTGATTTGCTTACTATATTAAAGGATTAAAAGGAGCTGGCCTATGAAAAAAATACTTGTTGTAGATGATGTTGCAATCAGTCTTTCGGTAACAGAGCGTGCACTGAAAGAGTATTACGATGTGGTAACAATCAATTCGGGACTCCGTGCGCTCAGATACCTTGAGGATAAAAAACCTGACCTGATTCTTCTGGATATTAAAATGGAGCCCATAGACGGGATTCAGACACTGAAGAGAATAAGGGAAATGAAAAAAGGAAAGGACATACCGGTGATTATGCTTACAAGCCGGGATGACAGTATTTCCGTAATGCAGAGTACGAAGCTGAATATCAGCGGGTATGTGCTGAAGCCATTTAAGGAAAAGGATCTGCGCGAGAGGATAGAGCGTGTGCTGAATGAAAAGAAATCTCTTAAGGCAAGGGATATGCGCGGACAAATAGAAAGTATGCTGTACGATAATAATTAGCAGTTTATGTGTCCGGATGCACAGGAGTATATCTTGTACATGTCAGACAAAGCGGGGGGATAAACATGGATTTAAATGAAGCAGCGGCTCGTCTGGAGATTGATTTGCCGCATGTCTTAGACAGACTTGTGGGAAAAAGAGAGTTTTTAATCCGCATGCTGAAAATTTATGCCAAAAGCGATGAATTTGCAATGGCAAAGCACGCCATGCGGCATAAGAATTATGAGGAAGTAAAGAAATGCGCACATGCCCTGAAAGGTGCGGGCTATACCATTGGACTGGACCGGATGGCAGCCGCATCCAATGAGGTAGTATGCGCCGTGCGCGAACATCAGTACAAACAAATAGAACAAATGTTCGAACATATGGAAGAAGAATTTTTGAAAATTCAGGCTGTCGTTGAGGAATTGGAAGAATAAACGGCCAGGGACAGGGAGAACGCAGATGAAAATTTTAATTGGGTCAGATATCCACGGGAGCGCCTATTACTGTAAAAAACTGTTTGAGGCGTATGAGCGCGAGAAGGCCGGCAGAATGCTTTTGCTGGGAGATTTGTTATATCACGGGCCGCGCAATGACCTTCCAAGGGAATATGCGCCAAAGCAGGTGATTGAAATGCTGAATGCGCACAGTAGCGAATTGTTATGCGTGCGGGGCAATTGTGAGGCCGAGGTGGACCAGATGGTGTTAGACGTTCCGGTTCTTGCAGAATATGCAGTTTTTTCCATTGGAAACCACATTGTGTTCGCCACACACGGACATGTTTTTCATCCGGGCAGTCTGCCGCCGTTAAAGCCGGGAGACATTTTGCTGAATGGACATACCCACGTGCCGGCCTGTGAAAAGATTGGCGAAGTTATGTATCTGAATCCGGGTTCGCTGTCGATTCCGAAGGAGGGTTCTGCCCACAGCTATATGATATGGGAGGGAACCGAATTTTGCTGGAGGGATTTAGAGACCGGGGAAACTTACCGCACATATACACACAAAGAGTAAGGGCAGGAGGAGCATATGGTCACGGTTAGCTTGTGTATGATTGTAAAAAATGAAGAACAGGTACTTGCACGGTGTCTGGACAGCGTGGCGGATTTGATGGATGAGATTGTGATTGTAGATACCGGTTCCTCGGACCAGACAAAAGAGATTGCACGGCGTTATACGGATAAGCTGTATGATTACCGCTGGAAAGATAATTTTGCAGATGCGAGGAATTTTTCGTTTTCAAAGGCAACGATGCAGTATATTTACTGTGCGGATGCGGACGAGGTGCTGGATGAGACAAACCGTGAGAGGTTTCGGCAGTTAAAGCAGGTGCTGGACGAGGAGGTCGAAATTGTCCAGATGTATTACTGCAACCAGCTGCAGTATAATACGGTTTACAATTACGACAAAGAATACCGCCCGAAACTGTACAAAAGAGTGAGGAATTTTACGTTTATCGACCCCATACATGAGGTCGTCCGCACAGAGCCCCTTGTGTTCGACAGCGAGATTGAAATCATGCATCTGCCGGTGTCGGAGCATGGAGCGCGGGACCTGCTTGGGTTTGAAAAAATGATCCGGGAAGGGCAATATGTGTCGAAACGGCTGCATAACATGTATGCAAAGGAATTATATATTGCAGGAACAAAAGAACATGTGCTGCGTGCACAGCCTTTTTTTGAACAGACGGTAAAAGATGAGAACCGGTCTGCGGACGAGGTACAGGAGGCGATTTGCGTTGCGGCGAGAGGAGCGCGCCTTTCGGGGGACTCGGAAACATTTTTTAAATATGCACTCAAAGGCATTGCCTGTGAAGGGTGTTCGGAAATCTGCTGTGAGCTGGGCGATTATTATTTTGATAAAAAGGACTATGCGGAAGCGGCGCTGTGGTATTCCAATGCCGCCTTTGACACAGAATGTATTTTAAGCCTCCGGTATAAAGAGCAATATCCCATTGAAAAGCTGATTGTCTGTTATGAGGCTGCAGGCAACAGTAAGGCGGCAGAGGAGCTGAAAAGACAATTAGGAGGCAGCGATGAAGAAGCTTAAAATCAGGGAACTAATCATCGGGGAAGGGATGCCCAAAATCTGCGTTCCCATTGTGGGAAAGACAAAAGAGGAAATCTGCCTTGACGCGCAAAGGATGATGGAGCAGGCCGTTTTGCCCGATCTTGTGGAGTGGAGGGCCGACTGCTTTTTAAACATAACAGATGAAGAACAAATGTTCGAAATACTGCAGATGCTTCGAAAGACGTTCACAAATCTGCCGGTTTTATTTACACTGCGGACGAAAAAAGAAGGCGGGGAATACGGGCTTTCTTATGAAGCATATGAAAAAAAGCTGCTGCAGGTTTCGGAAAGCGGCTTTGCCGATGCAGTCGATATAGAAGCCTTTTTTGAGGAAGAAAGGACGGCCGGACTGATTGCGCAGGTAAAGCGCTGCGGTGTGGTGGCAGTCGCTTCCAACCATGACTTTTTAAAAACGCCTCCGAAAGAAGAGATGGTGCGCAGACTGCTGAAAATGAAGGAGTGGAATGCCGATATAGCCAAGCTGGCGGTGATGCCCAAAAACCGGCAGGATGTCATGGCGCTTCTGGAAGTGACAAAGGAGGTTTCCGAACAGGAAGCGATGTGTCCGCTCATTACAATGTCCATGTCAGAGCTTGGAGGAATCAGCCGGCTCTGCGGTGAGATGTCCAACAGCACAGTGACATTTGCCTGCGTCGGAAAGGCGTCTGCTCCGGGACAGATGGAGATAGAGGAAGTGAAGCGGGGGCTGCGTTTTGTACATTCCTGTTTGAAATAAAACGATTTCCGAAGGAAAACAGCAAAAAGCTTCCGTCTGAAAAAATACAAAAAAGGAGGAGGTTGCCGGTGAATGAATGGCTGGATTATTTAAGAGAGCTGAATATGGCTTCCGTCTGTGTGCGTATTATGCTGGCGGTCGTCTGCGGCGGGACAATTGGGCTGGAGCGCGGCATAAAGGGACGTGCGGCGGGGTTTCGTACGCACATTCTCGTCTGTGTGGGCGCTGCCGTGACGACGATGACAGGACAATATATTATAATTTATTTAAATCCGAATGCGGACCCGGCCAGGATGGGGGCACAGGTTGTCAGTGGAATTGGGTTTTTAGGCGTCGGGACGATTGTGACAACGAAGGCGCACCGGGTGCGCGGACTTACCACGGCAGCAGGACTCTGGACGGCGGCGTGTCTCGGTCTGGCAGTTGGAATCGGGTTTTATGAGGCGGTTGTTGCGGGAATGATTGCCGTAACCGTTGTGGTGATTGCGCTGCAGAGGGTGGACCGGTTTTTTTATGGAAACCGGAATGTGCGGGAATATTACATAGAGGTGGATGAAATTCAAAAAGTCCGCAGGGTTTTAGCACAGATTAAAAAATATGATTATAAAATTTTGGAAACCATGATTGAGCAGGACCGCTCGGAGCGCGGGGGCGTCGTCGTCGTGATCGTCACGGTGAAAAGTCCGGAAAGAAATACTGCGGAGGAATTTATGCTGCACGTCGGGGAAGAAAAGAGCGTTCTTTTTGTGGAAGAAATTTAAAAAAGAAAAAGAAAAATTAAATGCTTGCAGTTTTTGTCATATATTGATATAATGTTTATAGATAATTTCAATGGTAGCGGAAAATAGGAGGAACAATTATGAAAATTGAAGAATTCATGGATATGCAATTGCTTCAGGATATACAGGACCAGTTTTCGAATGCGACGGGTCTTGCGGCAATTATGGTGAATGCAGACGGACAGTACATTACAGGAGAAAGTAATTTTACAGATTTCTGTATAAAATTAACAAGAAATTCACCGGAAGGGCTGAGAAGATGTGTAAAGTGCGATAATGAATGTACGGGAACATATTTTTGTCATGCCGGTCTGATGGACTTTTCAAAAGACATTATTGTGAATGGAGAGAAGCTGGGAGCCTGTATCGGAGGCCAGGTGCTTCCTGAGGAGCCGGATCTGGCCAAGTTTGAGGCGATGGCAAAAGAACTGGGAATCGACCCGGAATTATATACAAAGGCGGTCCAGAAGGTGCCGGTGCGTTCGGAAAAGCAAATCCGTGCGGCAGCAGACCTGCTGGGAATGGTGGTAAACCAGGTTGTGAACAACAAATATCTGGAATACTGCAACAACAAGGTTCTGCAGGTGATGGAAAAGGAGGTTGCAACTTCCGTAGATTCCATAAGTGTAATCCGGGATAAGACAAAAGAACTGGAGTCGATTGCTTCCAAGCAGAATATTCTTGCACTGAATGCGACCATTGAGGCGGCAAGAGCAGGGGAAGCTGGTGTTGGATTTGCGGTTGTTGCCAACCAGATGGGTGAGTTATCCAAGAAATCTGCAGGCATATACAAGGATATTCAGGAGAATTCCTATACTGTGGCTACTTCGATTAAGGCAATGAATGATGTTTCCCTCGGATAAGAGGAGAAGAGAGGATATAGGGTAGAACGTTGAGGATAAGAACGCTAAGATGAACAATGTCTCATTACGTAAGGCGA
>CANOFI010000054.1 GCA_947565255.1 uncultured Lachnospiraceae bacterium | reverse complement strand
GATATTAATGGCGACGGCCGTTATACGGAAGACGACATCCGGGAAATCTACGATGAATTAGTAGGAATGGGAAGCATGACTGCGTATGAGAAGGAGTTTGCGGATTTAAACGGAAATGGAAAAATTGATGCGGAAGACGGGAACATACTGGCGTATGGATTTTATAAAAATGTCAGCACGAATCCTGACTGCGACCTGGAAACATTCTGGGGGACAATATGCCCCCTGATATCAATTTATGCCCCCGGGGACATAAACTGTGACGGAAAGTATGACGAAATGGATGTGAGGCTTTTAAAGCAGACCATAGAAGGAAAACCGCTGTCCTACCGGTTTTACATTACAGGAGACGTCAACAGGGATACGGTGGTGGATGAAAAAGACTGGGACATATACATGAAACAGTATATGTCCGATATTCCGTTTACCTATACTCTGGATAGCGTAGCGAAGACGATGACCATCACAGGAGTGAAGGATAAAAATGCAGAATTCCTGGACATTGCCTCTTCCTACTGCGTGAACGGGCAGACGTACAGCGTGACAGCCCTCGGACAGAAGGCATTTACCGGCTGCGACAATGTAATGACCATTTACATACCGGAAACTGTGGTGACCATACCGGGTACCAGAAAGGAATATTCCCCGTTTTACGGTCTGGACAGTTCGAGAGTCAAAATAAACTGTGAAGCAGCATCAGTCCCGTCCGGTTTTGGATGGAACTGGAATGCAGGTATCATGTATGAATTTGGATATGAGATGAAAAATGCAGAAGATTATTTTACATTTATTGCGGATGAGACAGGCAGGACACTGACCCTGACGGGGCTGAAAGACAAATGGCATGTAAAAGGGGACAATGTCTACATGGACGAACGCTATCTTGTAAACGGCGAAGAGTATACTGTTGCAAAAATAGCAGATGAAGCCTTTTACGGTGAATGGTGCAGCTGTGATAATATCTATCTGCCGGCCACACTGGAGGAAATCGGGAGCAGTGCGTTTGAGTACAATGTCGGTGTGGAATATGTGGACCTGACCCGCTGCCGGAAACTGAAAAAAATCGGAAGCCGTGCATTTGCTGAAAACTGTTATATGGAAGGTCTGTATATAACAGCCGGTGTAACTGTGATAGAAGCGGATACGCCGGAGGATTCGATTGTGTGGAACTGTGATATTTGCCGTATGTATATTGTAGCGGAAACCTCCGAGACAGGAAATACCTGGGGCCGGTACTGGAATTACATTGACGGGGAAAACAGGGCAGACACGCTGTATACAATGGATTAGAGAATTTTTCAAACGAACTCCGGAGCATTGCCTGATTATCAGAGCATCATGTGGTCCAGGCGCTGTTGGGTCAGGCTGATAAGGGTCTGTTTTATGGAAATTTGTGCGGTATTCGTTTTGTAAAACAAATTCACAGTCATAACCTCCCAAACTTGTACATACATTTAAAAAAGTACAAGTTAAGGGAGGTTTTTTATGCTTCAGAAAGAGGAAATCCTGAAACTTTTTTCATTGGAAATCCGGCAGGCGCTGGCGAGGCTGCCGCTGGATTTTGAGCGGCTGCAGGAAATCCGGCTGCGTGTCAATGCGCCGGTGCTGTGCATTTATGAGAATCAGGAATTTTATATCAGCAGAGAGGGCATGCTGACAAAAGATATCAGAAACAGCTGGACGATACCCAAAAAAGAAATTCAGGAAACCATGGAATATATTGGAAATTATTCCCTGTATGCTTACGAGGACGAGGTGCGCCAGGGATTTCTGACCGTACAGGGCGGCCACCGGGTGGGGATTGCAGGAAAGGCAGTTGTGGAAAAGGGATGCGTGAAAGCATTAAAATACATATCTTTTTTAAATGTGCGTTTTGCGCATGAGGTGAAGGGCTGTGCCAGCAACGTCCTTCCTTATCTGTCGGAAGGGGGGCGGGTATGCAATACACTGATCGTCTCGCCGCCCCGCTGCGGGAAGACAACCCTATTGCGTGACTGTATCCGGCAGCTTTCCAATGGGACATGCAAAATGGAGGGGCAGACGATAGGCGTTGTGGACCAGCGTTCCGAATTAGGCGGCTGTTACCTGGGAATTCCGCAGAACGATCTTGGGATTCGAACAGATGTTCTGGATTGTTGTCCGAAAACAGAAGGGATTTTTATGCTGGTGCGTTCCATGTCTCCGCAGGTGATTGCAGTGGATGAAATTGGAACCTGGGAGGAGGCGAAGGCAATTGAGACTGCGCTTTCTACCGGCTGTAAGCTGCTTGCGACCGTGCATGGAAGCTCCATAGAGGACATACAGGCAAAGCAGGTGTTTCAGGCGCTTCTGGAGGAGGAAAAAATACAGCGGTATGTGCTGCTGTCGGGACAGCGCGGCGTGGGAACCCTGCAGGCCATCTATAACGGGAAGGGGGAACGGTTATGTTGAAAATTGCGGGAGCCATTATGATTTTTATTGCATGTGTCGGAATCGGGTACGGGAAGGGAAGAGAATATAAGCAGCGCATACGCCAGCTTCTTTTGGAAAAACGGATGGTTTGTATGCTGCGAGGAGAAATTCAGTATGCCTTTACGCCGCTTCCAGATGCGTTTCTTCAGATTGCCGGGCGTATGGACAATCTGTACGGCGTATTTTTAAAAGAAGTGTCCGTTGAGTTAAAAAAGCAGGATGCCAGAACGCTTGGGCAGGTATGGGAAGAAAAGGCAAAAGAAATTTTAAAAGAAAGCGCGCTGACAAAGGAGGATATAAAGCAACTTCAGGCTCTTGGGGGCCAGCTTGGATATCTGGATACGCAGATGCAGCTTTCCACCATAGAGATGCATCTGGAGCAGCTGGAAAATAAAATTATGTCCCTGGAACAGGAGCAGGGGAAAAGAAGCAGAGTGTGCAGATGTCTTGGGGTCTTTGCGGGAGTGATGCTGAATCTCATACTATTGTAGCAGGATAAGGGGGCAGACATGAGTGTAAATGTAATATTTAAAATAGCAGCAGTCGGAATTTTAGTGTCTGTGATCAGTCAGGTACTAAAGCACAGCGGAAGAGAAGAGCATGCGTTTTTGACAAGTCTTGCGGGACTGATTTTGGTATTGTTCTGGATTATTCCTTATATCAGCGAATTATTTGAGACAATTAAGCAGCTTTTTTCATTGTAAAGGGGTGGACAGATGGAAGTATTAAAAATAGCCATTGCCGGGATTGCCGGCGTGTTGTTTGCCGTACAGCTGAGGAGTGTCCGGCCGGAATATGCGGTATATATCGGAATGGTAACGTGTGTGATTTTGTTTTATTACGGCGTAAGCCGGTTATCCATTGTGGTGGATACGTTAAATTCCATACAAAATTATGTGACAGTCAGTGATATTTATATAAAAATGCTGCTGAAAATTATTGGGGTAACCTACATTGCAGAGTTTTCCTCAGCAATCTGCAGGGATGCCGGATATCAGGCGGTGGCAGGGCAGATAGAAGTGTTCAGCAAGCTGGTAATTCTGGCGGTCAGCATGCCGGTTCTGCAGGCGCTTTTAGAAACAATCGACTCATTAATCGGGTGAATGCGTATGAAAAAAATCATAAAATTAATCGTGGAATTTTTATTGACAGGATGCATTCTGGCAGGCGGACAGACCGTCTATGCGGAAGATTTGCTGGAGGATCTGGATTTTACGGAAGTGGAACAGATGCTGGATGAGACGCTGGAGGAGGACATAAGCTTTGAGCAGATGGTGCGGGATTTAATCAGCGGAAAGCTGCCGATTCAGAAAAAAACGATTCTTTCATTGATAGAACGTATGTTCTTTACAGAAATAAAGGCAAATGCGGCGTGTCTGGTGTATGTGCTTCTCATCGCAGTGATGGCAGCGGCGCTGACAAATTTTACGAGAGTATTTGAGCGGAGCCAGACGGCAGACATCAGCTTTTATATTGTGTATGTGCTTTTGCTTGCAGTGCTGATACAGTCGTTTCGGAATGTACATACGGTAGCGGGCGGAATTATCGGGCAGATGAGCGAGTTTATGAAGCTTCTGATGCCCACGTATATGCTGACGGTGGCTGTGGCAAAGGGCGGGAGCAGTGCGGTGGTTTTTTATGAGCTTCTGCTCGGTATGATTTACGGGGTAACGGTTGTGCTGTTCCGTATTCTGCTGCCGCTCTGCAATGTATATGTGGTATTGAATTTAGTGAACTATATTTCGAAAGAAGACATGCTTTCCAAAACGGCAGATTTGATAAAAACACTTGTGCAGTGGGGATTAAAGACCATGCTTGCCGTGGTCATCGGTCTGAATGTGGTACAGGGCCTGATTACCCCGGCAGTGGACAGCTTTAAGGCCGGCGCCGTACACAGGGCGGTGTCGGCAGTGCCCGGCATCGGAAATACAATGAACGCTGTGACGGAGGTTGTAATCGGATCCGGCATGCTGATTAAAAACGGCGTCGGTGTGGGCATTCTGATTGTGCTTGTGCTGCTCTGTCTTGTGCCCCTTGTGAAAATGGTTGTTTTTCTGCTGTTGTACAAGGTGGCGGCGGCCGTGATACAGCCGATCAGCGACAAACGGATGATTCACTGTATTAGTACAGTAGGAGAAGGCAGCAGGCTTTTGTTAAAATGCGTTACGACGACGCTGACGCTGTTTTTCATTACAATTGCAATACTAACCGTATCGACGTCGATGAATTATTTGTGAGCAGCAGTTTTACCGGATAACTGCAGGAAAGATAGGAGGGGGCAGCATATGCAGGCAATCTTTGACTGGGTAAAGGGAATCGTTTTTTATCTTATTTTCGTGACCGTCATATCCAATTTAGTTCCGGGTAAAAAGTATGAAAAATACATTCGCCTGTTTACCGGGATGCTTTTGATTATCGTTGTGACAAAGCCGGTCATTCAGCTTGCGGCAAAAGGAGAGCTGCTGGAGGAGGGAAGCATTCTGGAATTTTTTGAGGATGGGGCGTCTGAAAGCCTGGATGGTGCGAAAAGTGAGTTTGAACATGCACAGGAAGAAAAACTGATTGCGGAATATGAAAAGCAGGTGGGGCAGTATGCGAAGGCACAGGCTTCACAGATGGGCATGCAGGCACAAAGAGTACAGGTAGAGGTACAGAAAACAGGGCAGGAAATATTGCCGGTGTCCATCGTGATGGAGGTTACGGCGCAGAAGAAAGAAAGTGGCTCTGTTGACATACCCCAAATCGTGATTGGGGACGGAAGCGGAAAACGGGAGACGGATACGAAAAGGCAGGCGCTGCAGGAAGCACTCTCCCAATACTACGGAATCGAAAAAAGCCGTATAAAGATTTATGTCTCCTGAAAGGAGGATTTACATGAAACTGCAATTCAAACAGCTGGGAAAAAACCAGTGGCTCATTATTCTGCTCGTCGGCGTGCTCCTGGTGATCATTGCGCTTCCCACGGAAAATAAGGACAGCAAAACAAAAGAAGAAACACCTGTTGTAGAACAGACAGAACAAAATAAAGACGAGCGGGAGGAATACCAGAATAAGATGGAGGAGCAGCTCGAAAATCTTTTAAGCCAGATGGAAGGCGTGGGAAAGGTAAAAGTGATGGTAACGCTGAGCGGAAGCGGGGAAACGGTGGTGGAAAAGGACGTGCCGCAGGTGCAGTCCCAGATAGAAGAGGGGGATGCGTCCGGGGGAAAACGCACAACCAAAGAAAATACATGGGAGGAAAGCACCGTATACCTGCAGAAAGACGGCGACAGCATTCCCTATGTCGTAAAGGAGCTGGTGCCGCAGGTAGAAGGCGTCTGTGTGATTGCCCAGGGAGGCGGAAACGGAACGGTTGCAAAAAATATTTCTGAGGCCGTGCAAGCATTATTTTCCATTGAGGTACATAAGATAAAAGTAATGAAGATGAAATAAATAGGCAGCGGGCTAAAAAGGGGTAACACGAAAATAAATAAAAAAAGAGGAGGGTTCTTGTGAAAAAAATATTTCGAAAAAATCAACTGATTATTACAACGCTGGCGGTCATGATTGCGGTGGCAGGGTATCTGAATTATTCCGGGGAGCATTTTTCCGGGAATAAGGAAACGGCCGAAGCAGAAGGAAAGGCAGTGACAGAGGATAAGGCCCAGGTACTGGATACAAGCGATATTTCCATGGAAGATATCGCGGCAAAGGAAAAAGATGTACTGGCGCAGGAGGTGCAGCAGCAGTCCACGCAGGAGGAGGCCAGTACAGCCGCCGTGGAGACACTGACAGATATTGAGGCGCTTCCAGAGGTAGAAGAGGCAGATGCTGGCAGTACGACAGACGGCACGCCTTCCAATCCCGGAACGGCAGTGCTTGCCAATTCGACTGATGTAGGAGCGATTGCCCAGGCAAGGCTGACAAGGGAACAGATGCGTGCAAAAAACAAAGAGACTCTGATGCAGATTATCAATAACACGGCAATCGGAGAAGGGCAGAAGCAGGAAGCGGTACAGGGAATGATAGACCTGACGCAGATTGCGGAAAAAGAGGCGGCCGCAGAGATTTTGTTAGAGGCAAAGGGCTTCAGCGAGGCAGTGGTAAGCATGCAGGAAAATTCGGTCGACGTCGTAGTAAACGCCTCCGAACTGACAGACGTGCAGAGGGCGCAGATTGAGGATATCGTAAAGCGTAAGACCGGAGTGGCCGGCGAAAACATTGTCATCACCACAGTAAAATAATTTGAAAAACATCTTGTCAGGCAATTGGATTTATATTACAATAAAAAGTAAGGATTTGCGGGATACCGCAGCAAAATACAACGTTTCGGATTGAAACGGGACGCATGCAGGAGGAAAAAGGATGTATACAATAGAAAATGGTGTCTGGCCGACAATGATTACCCCTTACACAGAGGACAATAAAATAGATTATGATGCTGTGCTGAGAATCATTGAATGGTATGATAAGCAGGGAGTGACCGGTATTTTTGCCGTATGCCAGTCCAGCGAAATGTTTTTTCTGAATAAGGAAGAGCGTCTGGAGCTTGCAAAATTTGTGGTGGAAAACACGCCGAAGCATATTGGAGTCATTGCGTCCGGGCATGTGGCAGAACGCGTGGAGGATCAGATTGAAGAGGCGAAGGCGATTATCGATGCCGGCGTGCAGGCATACGTTTTTATTTCGAATCAGTTTGCAAAGCCGGAAGAGAGCGACGATGTCGTGCGAAGAAACATAGAAAGCCTCATTGATAAAATTCCGGGAGAATCCTTTGGAATTTACGAATGTCCATATCCCTATAAGAGGCTTCTTACGCCGGACAATTTAAAATGGTGTGCGGATACGGGCAGATTTTCATTTTTAAAGGACACCTGCTGCAGCGTCGGGCAGCTGAAAGCAAAGCTGGACGCAGTTTCCGGTACGAACCTTAAGATTTTTAATGCAAATTCAGCGACATTATTAGAAAGTCTGAAACTGGGCTGTGCAGGCTTCAGCGGTGTGATGGCGAATTTCCATTCGGAGCTGTATGCATGGCTGTGCAAAAACTTTGACAAACAGCCCCAAAAGGCAGAACTGATACAGGCATTTATCGGCGCGGCCTCTGTGATTGAATGCCAGTGCTATCCGGTCAATGCAAAATATCATATGAATCTGGAGGGCGTGAAGATGACGCTGAACTGCCGCAATAAGGATAAAGATGAGCTGACGCCAAGCCGCATGGCAGAGGTGGAGCAGATGCAGAAGCTGTATCATTATATAAAAAAAGAGATTCAATAAAGAAAAATCTGACGCTGAACAGTGTTCAGAACGAATAAATTCCCATGCCGCCGCATATGCTATGGATAGCGGTAAAAATGCGGGGAGGCAGACAGTATGGATGGAAAATCGATAAAAAAATGGGAGTTTGCTGAGTTTCTGTTTGTATCAATAGCAGGTACATTGCTGCATTTTGTTTATGCATGGTCCGGAAATCAGAAACTGGCCGGTTATGTTTCAGCCGTGAATGAAAGCACCTGGGAACACTTGAAATTATTATTTTTTCCGGTGTTCCTTTTTACTGTGATTCAGGCGGTGGCTTTTCATGGGGAGTGGGAATGTCTGTGGAAGGTGAAGGCGAAAGCGGTTCTGCTCGGCATGGGATTTATTGTGGTGTTTTTTTATACCTATACCGGGGTTATTGGGAAAAATATAGAATGGCTGAACATAGCCTCCTTTTTTGCTGCAGCTTTGCTTGTCAGTCTTTATACCATCCGGCAGTTTCAAAAGACAAAGGACTGTCAGTGCAGGAAAATGATATGGATTGCCGTGTGGCTGTTTGTGTTTGCCCTTTTTGTAAGGTTTACGTATGCCCCGCCGGATTTGGGGATTTTTAAGGACCCGTTAAAGGAAACAGAAGCATGAAAATTTGTTTTTCACCGGGTGCTGTGCGTTAAGTGTTTGGAAACTTGATTTTTTGGCCGGATTGACTTTTTGTAATAAAAAGGTATAATGTAAGAATGAAGAAAAGGTTTATAATGCATGCCCGCGTTATAGATAAGATTTTTTGCAATTTATTTGTAAATGCATGATACAAAAGGACAGGAGAAAGTGAGGAGGAATCACGATGGATACATATGAGGTAAAGGCTTTAAAAGGAACAGAGCCGTTGACGGTGGAGGTGCCGGGTTCGAAGAGCATGACGAACCGGGCGCTTCTTCTGGCAGCGCTCGGCAATTGCCGCTGTCTTCTTACGGGGGTATTGTTCAGCGATGATTCCAGGGCATTTTTAAGCTGTCTTACAGAGCTTGGATTTGATGTAGAGATAGAAGAGGAGAAAGCGCAGGTGCAGATTCAGGGACTGGGGGGCGACATTCCCAACCGAAATGCATCCATCAATGTGCGGAGTGCGGGGACGGCGGCGCGTTTTCTTACCGTGATGCTTGCATTTGCGGGGGGAAGCTATACGCTTGATTCCTCCGCGCAGATGAAAAAAAGACCGATGGAGCCGCTGCTCAGCCAGCTGAGAAGGGCGGGGGTTACCATCAGGTGTCTTGGGGAGGAAGGGCATTTTCCTTTTGTAATCGAGAGTGAAAAACCGGCCGTCAGAGAGATTGCCATTGATACCACTGTCAGCAGCCAGTTTGCCAGCGCGCTTCTCATGTCGGCCTCCCTTTTGCCGGAGGGACTTACGGTGCACATGGAAGGAGAGCGCAGTGCGGGCGCCTATATCATGCTCACGCTCGCCATGATGGAGCAGTTTGGCCTCAAGGTGCAAAAAAATGGGACAGACTGTATGATAAAAGGCGGACAGGCCTATGGAATTGCACAG
This sequence comes from uncultured Lachnospiraceae bacterium, assembly GCA_947565255.1. Taxonomy (GTDB): domain Bacteria; phylum Bacillota; class Clostridia; order Lachnospirales; family Lachnospiraceae; genus JAAVZI01. The sequence continues at coordinate 1,772 of CANOFI010000054.1, read as the reverse complement.
TATGACGTTGAGCCTGATATGTCGGCAGCCTGTTATTTTTTTGCGCTGGCTGCGATTTTAAACCGGCAGGTGACTGTAAAAGGAACAAGGGAAAAGACCTCTCTGCAGGGGGATAAAAAGTTTCTGGGAGTGCTGCGCGGACTGGGGTGTACGGTTGGGGAGCATCCCGAAGGCATATGCGTACGCGGGGTAAAGAGCTATCCTGGCGTTACCGTGAATATGAAGGATTTTTCGGATCAGGCGCTGACCCTGGCGGCAGTGGCTGTATTTGCGGATTCTCCTACCAGAATTGAGGATGTGGGGCATATTCGCATGCAGGAATCTGACCGGATTCATGCGATTGTGACAGAGCTAAACCGGCTTGGCGTCGGATGCAGGCTCCTTCCGGAGTGTGATGGCATTGAGATTGTGCCTGCCCCGGTCAGGGCAGCAGAGGTTGAGACGTATGAGGACCACCGCGTGGCAATGGCATTTACCTTAATCGGACTTCGAAGCGGCGGTGTTGTCATCAAAAATCCGCATTGCTGCGCGAAGACATTTGAACAGTATTTTGATGTGATTGACGGACTGTATGGTTAGTCAGCACGAACCAGACGCCGCCGGTTGAGGGCTGTGTTTTTGAGAGGAACAGATTTTAGGCAGTTGTGCGGTCATTTTTATCCGTGGTATGTCTGGTTACGGCTTCGGATGAAAGCTGTCGAAGATAAAGATGCTGAAAGTTTTTCTGGCCTGTTCGAGTTCTTTTTGGGAACGGATGGTCCAGGCCGCATGAATAGCGCGGTACAGCTTCCGGCAGAGACGGTAGGAAAACTGATTTGCATATTTATGGTTGTAAGCGATAAAATCAGGCTTCGCAAGCCAGTTCAGCAAAAGATTTGACAGAAAAAACTGTACAAACGGGTTTCGGCTTAAATGGTTCTTTTTATAATCGGTGGAGAGGATTCCTCTTACAATGTGCGGCCTGTTTTTGCGAAACCAGAATACGACGCCCGGATGAAACGATTCAATGCAGTACGTTCCGCTGTAGGAATCCAGTGCGGCTGCCAGTGCGCGTGCGGTTTCTATGCAGTCTCCTTCCGGTTTGATTTCAATGATCAGGGGAACCTTTTTGTCCACGGTCAGGAGCACATCGCGAAACAGGGGAATCTTTGCCGTGGAACCGGCAAGTGTCAGGTTCTGCAGCTCCGCGTAGGTGCACTGTGATATGGCTTTTTGGATGCCGCACATCCGTTTTAAGGTGTCATCGTGAAACACAACCAGCCTGTGGTCTTTAGTCAGCGAAACGTCCAGTTCAATGCCGTATCCGTGTTCCACAGCCCTTTGAAAGGCGGGAATGGAGTTTTCCGGCGCAGGGCCGGAATTGTCAAAAAAGCCCCTGTGGGCAATGTATGTCTGCTCAAAGGGTTTCAGCAGGTGGCGGCGGTCTGTCTGCGGGCGCAGGGCGAGCAGATAGAGTATCAGGAGTGTAAGCAGCAGTGCGGCAGAGATACATAGAATGGTCATTTTTGAAAATCCTCCGGTTATACGTGATATTTGCCCGACTGATTCAGGCGTCCTGCGATTAGTGTAACAAATTTTTCCATAAAAATCTATATGATTTTTTTTGTGGAAATATGATGAACGGATGTAACTTTGGGGTGAATAATCCGATATTTGCATTATGGAGGAAAATAATTTAATTGGCAGGGAATTGCAAAAGGTTTATTCGGAGTGACGAGTCTGGGTAATAATGGTAAACCAAAGCAGTTTCTTATGGCTTGTGGCAAACCAGT
>CANOFI010000053.1 GCA_947565255.1 uncultured Lachnospiraceae bacterium | reverse complement strand
GAATCCGGATCGTAAGGAAACGTCAGCTGAAAGGGGGAAGGTATCATGAACATCGGCACCAGCTCTTTGTATTTTTCAGTTTCTTCCTCGTCCTTATCCTCCAAAATCTTCTTTACACTTGTATATGACATGCGCCGGTCAATTTTAACTACCGTCTCGGCAATCTTGTGGTCCACCACGTTTCCTTTTTCGTCAATATCCATGATGCAGCTGAGTGCAAGGCGGTCCACCCCTGCATTCAGCGAGCAGATTCCGTTGGATAATTTATGCGGAAGCATCGGAATCACCCTGTCTACCAGATAAACGCTGGTTGCACGTTTCAATGCTTCTTTGTCCAGGGGCGAGTTTTCCCTGACATAATTGGTGACATCTGCAATATGCACACCTAAGCGGTACACTTTCCCTTCCCTGGTCAGGGAGATAGCATCATCCAAATCCTTGGCGTCTTCCCCGTCAATGGTCACCATCTGCCAGTCACGGATATCCATGCGGCCCGCCATGTCCGCACTCTGCACCTCATCCGGTACCTGCTCCGCCTCTCCCATCACTTCCTTCGGAAATTCTGTCGGAAGCTGATACCCTTTTATAATGGACATAATGTCTGTCCCCGGGTCATTGACATGCCCGATGATTTCTTTTACCTTTCCCTCCGGCTTGTGGTTTTTATCACCATAGCTGGTTAACTCTACCACAACCTTATGTCCGGTCACGGCTCCCTTGGAGCGCTCCAGCGGAATATAAATATCTTTGCCGAATTTCTGGTTATCCGCAACAACAAAGCCGAATTTTTTCATTTTTTCAAACGTTCCGACAAGCTCTGTCATGCCCCTTGCAAGTATTTTTAAAACGACGCCCTCCGGCCGTTTTCCGCGTGTGTCAGATTTTACCATAACAGAGACCGTATCTTTCTGCATGGCACCCTTTGAATCTTCCTCCCGGATGTAAATATCTTCCTGCATTCCCTCTGCCCGCACAAATCCAAAGCCGCGGGATGTTCCCATATAACTTCCCACAAGCACATTGGCTGCAGTCTTCGAATATTTTCCTTTGGAGGACACCTCAATCTTTCCTTCTGCCATCAGGGCATCCAATACCTCTTTTAATTCTTCTTTGCGCTCCTTCGGAACCTGCAGCAGCATTGCCAGCTCTTTTAATTTCATCGGAACATACAAATCACTGCAGAAAAGCTCGTAGATTTGTTGTTTTTTTTCTTCCAGTTCTGTCATGCCCATCATAGCAAACACCTCCTATTATTCTCTGTATGTTTATATTTTACCACAAAAACCTGCCATATGAAAAGAGAAATTTTAACATTTGTGCATTATTTGTATAAGAAAAAAGCTTTCCCATGACTACTCTTTTATCACAGAAAAACCTTTTTACTTCTCTGCCTCTTTTGGGAATTTCGACTGATAATATACAAATACCATGATTTCCCCCCTTTACCGGTAAGCGGTGAATTACTCCAGTCCTGCGCTCTATTCAGACAATTTAATAAGGTTTCCTCATGCCGGATTATATAAAAAGAAATCACAATATTTTGCTCCTGCCGCATTGGCATTCTGTATATCCGGCTGACAAATTCATTTATGGGTCTTCATATATTCCGCCCTGACTATATCGATTGTTTTACCGCCAATACCAAAATTTTTATCGGATACTTCCTTGATTGTAGTTACAAAAAATTCCTGCGGAACTTTCATAATTTCCGAAGACACCTCTGTCAGTCTTTTTATCAATTCTTCTTTTTGTGCGTCTGACAATTTCCCGCTTTCAACTGTAATATAGGGCATTTTTCTCCTCCTTTTATTTCCTGTGTAATGAAGCATTTACAAAATCCTTATTTCTCTATCAGAGTTTGGGCAATCTATACAAAAATGGAGCGGCTTAAAAACGCTTTGGAGCGGAATTTTTGTATAGATTGCCCAAACTCGTCACTCCAAATAAAATTTTCCGGACTACAGCCAAATCAAAACAACCCTTCCCCCTCGTACATCGTGCCTTTGTCAGCTTGCTGGCATATTTCCTTTGGACACCCATGCACATAAAAAAGAACCGCTGCAAAGCAACGGCTCTTCGCTGACCCTCTTATTGTCCGGAAATGGAACCCGGCGTCGTGTTACTAATCTGCACATCCGAATTATTATTCTCCGTATTTGTCGTAGTCTGATTATTCTCTGTCGCAGTCTTCCCAGCCTTGCTGCTGACCGGAATCAGCACAATTGCAAGCAGAATAAATCCGATTACAAGCACACGGGTAATCTTCTCCAGAGCGCCCTCCATGGAACGGCCTTTATTCCTGCCCCAGTAGGTCTCCGCTGCACCGCTGATTGCGCCCAGGCCGGCTGACTTGCCTTCCTGCATCAATACGATAATTGTCAATGCTATGCAAACAATAACAAATATTACTGTTAAAATCACTTTTAATGTTGCCACTTTTTTACACCTCCTAGCCAAACAAATATATTCTAACATATGTTTCCACTTATTTCAACTGTTTTTTATTAATTTTTCCTGAGTAATGGGAAAATGAAAGAAGAGGGCACCCCAAAAGTCTGGATATGACTTGAAGGACCACCCTCTTCACATAGGGTCGTACTTTTTGAAAGCACAAACAATATCAATTATTTTTTATAATGCACATGTAAAAGCTCATGCTCCCTGCCCTTTAACAGTCCGTCATAGAGCTGTGCCATAGCCGGATTGTCCTCGCTTCTGCGAAGTTCCATCGAAGCATCGGCTTTATCGATTCCCTGTGCCCTCTCGTCTTTCTTTGCGCGGAAGCCTTTCGGCTGGCCGCCGCCGCCGATACATCCCTTCGGACACGCCATCACTTCCACAAAGTCAAAGGATGCTTCCCCTGACTTTATCTGCTGTATCAGACATTCTGCATTTGCCAGGCCATTGACAACAGCGATATTGAGCTTTCTGTCACCATATGGCAGCTCGCAGACCTTGACGCCCTTCAAATCACGGAAGCCCATGTATTTAATCTCATCCAGCGCCTTGTTTGTCTTATCCTCCACAACCTTGCGGACAGCCGCCTCCATCACGCCGCCGGTCACGCCGAAGATAACGCCCGCGCCGGAATACGGCTTGAACGGCTCGTCAAATTCTTCCTCCTGAAGGTCCGCAAAATTGATGCCCGCTTCCTTAATCATCTGAATAAGCTCCACGGTTGTCAGAACGTAATCCACATCCGCAATGCCGTTCCTCTTAAACTCTTCCCTTGCCGCCTCATATTTCTTCGCGGTACAAGGCATGATTGCAACCGATACGACTTCCTTGCCCTGATCCTTAAAATACTCTTTGATGACCGGCCCGAACATCTCCATCGGAGATTTGCAGGTAGAAATGTTATCTAATAAATCGGGATGATTGTCCTCTGCATATTTAATCCAGCCCGGACAGCAGGACGTAAACATCGGAAGCGCCGCACCGGAGTCTGAAAGTCTCTCAAGCAGCTCCTTTGCCTCCTCCATAATTGTCAAATCCGCAGACAGCGACGTATCATATACGGCATCAAATCCAAGCCGGCGCAGCGCCGCCGCAATCTTTCCAATCACATTATCGCCCGGTGCAAAACCGAATTCCTCGCCGAGCGCCACGCGCACAGCAGGTGCAATCTGCACTGCAACCGGTTTTTCCTTCTTATATAAAGCATCCCATACTTTATCCGTATCGTTTTTAATGGTGATGGCACCGGTCGGACAGGCAGCCGCGCACTGGCCGCAGTTTACACAGTTTGTTTCTGCAATCGGCTTATTAAATGCTGTGCTGACGACCATCTTAGAACCGCGGTGCGCAAAATCAATTGCCCCTACATTTTGAATTTCACTGCAGGTACGAATACAATCTCCGCATAAAATACATTTGGACGTATCCCTGACAATCGCCTTAGACGATTCATCTTTCTCTAATTTGCTGTAATCCGTCGGAAAACGAAGCTGGCGGATGCCGAAACGGTCTGCAAGCTCCTGTAAGCGGCAGTTTCCGTTCTTTTCACAGGTTAAGCATTCCCTGCAGTGAGAGGAAAGCAATAACTCCAGAATCATCTTTCTATATTTCTGCAGTTTCGGCGTGTTGGTTTTAATCTCCATATTTTCTTTCGGCGGCGTGGAACAGGAAGCGACCATGCCTCCCCACGCATCCTCAACAACGCACATCCTGCATGCGCCATATACAGACAATTCCGGATAGTAACAAAAGGTAGGAAGATCAATACCCATTTTCCGGACAACTGCCAAAATATTTTTTTCATCATTAAATTCGACCTGTTTTCCGTCTATAATCATATACTTTGCCATTCTGGTACCTCCTAACCCTGCGAAATTGCATGGAAATTACAGTTCTCCATACAAGCTCCGCATTTTATACATTTTGTTACATCTATGCTGTGCGGCTTCTTTACTTCTCCGCTGATAGCATTAACCGGACAATTTCTTGCACACTTTGTACAGCCGACGCACTGGTCCGGATCGATTCTAAAGTTCACCAGCGCCTTACACTGTCCGGCCGGACATTTTTTATCCACCACATGCGCAATAAACTCGTCACGGAAATATTTCAGACTGCTGACAACCGGGGATGCTGCGGTTTTGCCAAGACCGCAGAGTGCCGTAGCCGAAATCATCTCTGCCAGCTCTTCTAACTTATCCAAATCCTCTAACGTTCCGCGCCCTTCCGTAATATCTGTCAGAATCTCTAACATGCGCTTCGTTCCCTCGCGGCACGGCACACATTTTCCGCAGGATTCGTTCTGCGTAAAGTTCATAAAGAACCGCGCAACCTCCACCATACAGTTGGTATCGTCCATAACGACAAGACCGCCGGAGCCGATCATTGCGCCGATTTTTTTCAGAGAATCGAAATCCAGATGCATGTCCAGATGGTCCACAGTCGGCGTGATACACAGACATCCGCCCGAAGGACCGCCAATCTGCACCGCCTTGAATTTGCCGCCTTTTACTCCGCCGCCGATGTCAAAAATAACATCCTTTAACTTTGTTCCCATCGGAACCTCAATCAGTCCTGTATTATTTACATTGCCGGTTAAGGCAAATGCTTTTGTTCCATGGCTGTTTTCCGGTCCGAACTGCGCATACCAGTCCGCCCCTTTCAAAATAATCGGCGGCACGTTGCAGTATGTCTCCACATTGTTCAGAACAGTTGGCTTCTGGAACAGACCTTTTTCTACCGTACGGGGCGGTTTTACCCTTGGCATACCTCTGTTACCTTCAATGGAGGCCGTAAGAGCCGAGCCCTCGCCGCAGACGAACGCGCCCGCGCCCTGGCTGATTTGCAAATCAAAGTCAAATCCTGAACCTAAAATGTTCTCACCAAGTAAACCCGCCTCCTCTGCGCTCTCAATCGCCATCTTTAACCGCTCCACAGCCAGCGGATATTCTGCGCGGACATAAATATAACCATGATGGGCTTTTGTGGCAATTCCGGCAATTATCATACCTTCAATGACCTTATGGGAATCCCCCTCCATCATGCTCCGGTCCATAAATGCGCCCGGGTCACCCTCGTCGCCGTTACATACGACATATTTTTCTTCCTCCTCCTGGCGGAGCACCTGCGACCACTTTTTACCTGTCGGAAAGCCGCCGCCGCCGCGCCCGCGCAGGGAAGCCTTTGTTATCTCATCCACGATGCCTTCCGGCGTCATGTCAAACAACGCCTTTGCCATAGCGCTGTAGCCGCCGATGGCAATGTATTCCTCAATGGATTCAGAATCAATCTTACCGCTGTGTTCTAAGGCAATTCTTGTCTGTTTTGCATAAAACGGAATCTCATCAATATGTATATATGGATTTCCCGTATTGTCCCTGTAAATCAGACGGTCAATTATCTCATCATGTAAAATCGTCTTCTCTACAATCTCTTCACAGTCCTCCGGCTTTACTTTTGTATATAAAAGTCCGCCCGGCTCAATTCGGATAAGAGGCGCCATCTCACAAAATCCATGACATCCGCTCTTCTTTACTCCTACCCCTTCATGCGGGTCTTTTTCCAGTTTGACAACGCAGTCAATGTTTTTCTCTTTCATGATTTCCTGCATTTTATCATAAATTTCCAGAGAGCCGCTCGCCACGCAGGCTGTCTCCGAACAGATTAAAATCTGCTTTTTCTGGCATTCCAGCGCTTTTTTGTATAACGCTGCCAGTTCCTCCAATTCTTGTCTGCTGTTAATTTTCATCTATACCCTCCTTAAGCTCTGCAAGCAGTGTCCTGACCTTTTCCGGCGTCATGGCCGGATGCACTTCATCATTGATGGTACATACCGGAGCAAGCCCGCAGGCACCAAAACAGGATACCGTCTCCACAGTAAACATGCCGTCCTCTGTCGTCGGCTTCTCTGGCGTTACATTAAGGATTTTGCGGAATTCTTCCAGAATCGGCACAGACTTACGCACATGACAGGCAGTTCCGTCGCACACTTTAATCAGATACTTTCCTTTCTTTTCCAGGGAAAAATTCTCATAAAATGTGGCCACCCCGTAAATCTTAGCCTCACTGATTCCTAATTCCTTTGCAAGATAGCATAAAATTTCCTGCGGGAGATAATGGTACTCCTTTTGTACTTCCTGCATGATAGAAATCACTTTGGACTTTTCGTAATCATATTTTTTTAAAATATGATCGATTTTCTCCTTCTCCTTTTGTTCTAGCATTTCCTTCTCCTTTCTTATCCTTGCTGTTCGTATGGCTGTTTTGCCTGCTGTCTTTATTAATATGCTTTCCTGAATGAAAGCCATTTGCCAAACATGCCGAAACTTAACGAACCTATTATACCACAACTTTATACTTCTTTGCAACAATTCCTGCCTTATTTCCATGTATTATATTTTATAATCCGACACAAGCCGACAGTACGCAAATCTTGCAGGGCTGCAGCCCGTTTCTTTTGCGGACACAGTATCCTGCCGGCATGAGATGACACAGTATTCCTATGAGACAAAAAGGAACTTCTGCACAGCTTAATTATATGGTATCCATATTTAATGCCACCCTTAAAATTTTCTGAGCGTCTTTTAAAGTTATCTCCCCGGTTTCTGACACATCCGCCGCCTGTTTTTGCTCCTCAGTTAACGTTACCAGATTCAATGCCGATTTCAATGCAAGCTGCGCATCCTTCAAAGTGATTTCACCATCTCCGTCCACATCTCCTTTTTCCGGTTTTGTATCTTCAGGATCTGTCACAAAAAACGGTTCATTATCATCTCTTCGCGTCGTGACGGTGCCCGCATATTTCCAAAGCGGCGAACCATCCTTTGCCTTTGCCAGTTCCAAATTCAGGCGTATTACCGGACGCACTGTCAGACCGGATTTCCCCACCAGCGCCCCATTGTCCAGAACCGACCCGCCAAAACAGCTGCAATACACAGCCGCTATCCATTTATTCGCCTCTGTAACATCTCGCAGGTACCAATCTGTTACAACACTCACTTTCGTTCCATCTTCAAGTGTATTCACGTATGCTGTATTTTCCGCTGAGCGGCTGTAAGACCACCCGTTTACATCTTTTTCAAATCCATATTTCTTAGCTTTCACATCACCGGCGGACAACAAATATACTTTATCTGTCGTCCCGGTATCGGCCAGCGCTGTTTCTGCAACCGCTCTCTGCTCCTCCTCTGAAAAAGCAGCATTATAAAAATTCTCCCTGGTATAGTCTGCCGCATCTGCGTTCTGCCCGGCATCATATCCATTCAGCCAGGAACGGACAGCAGACGTTCCCCACGATATTTCCGTAAACGTTTTATTAAACCGCATCGATTCCAGATTTTTGTCGCTTAAAAGAGTCAGGATTTTCCCATCCTCTGCTATATTTAACACCCTCCATTTTATAGGCTCTTTTTCATCTGACTCATTTATTTTTCCGTCCTGATTCGTATCGTTTTGGTAATAGGAGCCAAACGTAATACAATCCCATGTAGTGCTGCTATCCTCCCTCACCGGCATAACCGGAACTTTCGCATAATTTTTTGGCTTTGTCGTCTGCACCAGTGCGCTTGTAATTTTTCCCGCATATTTTATTAAATCCTTATCCGCCTTTTTTAAATCCACGCACACCACCGGACGTATCCCTCCATAACCCTGCACCTCATCACCGGGATACAGACTGTTAGGACCCGTCGAATATTTCAGCGCAAGTCTGTTTGTTTCTCCGGATGTGCGCAGCCACCAGAGTCCACTATTGCAGTACGATGTCTTCGCTGTAAGATTCGCATAATTCTCTTTCCCAATTTCAAATCCATAACGTTCACTTTCTATATCCTCAAATGCCAGCAGATAGACCTTATCCTCCGTTTCCTTTCCACAATCCGTTCCATAATAGGGATGCTTTTGTGTCTGCAGGGATACTGTCATGAGAAGTTCCTGTTCCTCTTTTTTGAACACCTCGTTTAAAAAATTATCTTCGCTATAATCAATCTCGTCTTCATTTTTCTCCATTCCATATCCGTTTAGCCAGGAACGGAGGGTGCAGTTCTCCCAGTTCACATCTCTGACGGTTTCATTATATCTGCGTTTTTCCAGAACTTTCTCCGTCTGAATGGTTGCTTTCCCATCCTCTGTTACAGATAAAACCCGCCATAATACAGGTTCTTTTTCATCCTGTCTGTCTGCCCTTCCATCCCCATTGGTATCATTTTGCCAGTAATTTCCAAAATATACCATATCCCATAACACATTTCCCTCTGCATCTTTTTGGGGACCAGATAAGGATAGATGACGTACCGTTTCCTCTTTTTCATTCTGCTGTCCTGATGCTGCGGCACAAACCGAAAAAGGAACCGGTTGTTTCAGTAAAGCAGAAAATACCACGCCGAAAATACCTATAAATGTCAATATGCATGCTGTTCTCTTTGTTTTTTTCATATACTACTCCTTTCCCCATCTTCTTCCAGTTATTTATGGTGTAAATGTGCCGTTTGCAAATTCAGACGCAACGTAAGCATTCTCCGAACGATAGGAAGCCAGCCAGTTCTGCATAAATACCCCGTTGCTCTGATTATTTATTTCATTTAAAAAATAATTATATTTCTCAATCTGCGTCGTCGGGTTTGAGACAGAAACCGGCGTATTTCTTATATTTCGAAATGCTCCTTTTACCCACTCCCAGTCTCCATAATCCTCCAGTTGCTGTAAAAACATATAATTTAAGCCGTCTATATGTGTCCTTCTCGGATTTGCCCCTATTGTTTTTGTATATGCATTTTCTGACACTTCCCGATATTCTTTAATTATATCACTATATTTTGTAAGATCTCTTTCATTTCCATTTGCATCTTTATTTGTTATGATTTTAAATTTACCATCGTTCTTTTTTAAAACATATGCCATCTTAAAATTCGCAAAAAATTCATCATGAAATCCCCACCGGGAATCTACATCAAATGTATGTCCCATTTCGTGTAGAATCCCAAAACTCCAGTCGCCTTGGACAGCACGCTCCAGCAATGTTCTAATTGAGCCAAAAGGAACAAAAATCAACCTTGTATTTTTATATGTATACAAAGCATATGTTCCATTTGGTCCGGTATAATTACTGGGTACGATCCATATTTTCTCGCCGTTTTGCGGCGCTGCTCCCATCAGTTCCGCATAGTTCTCATATGCCTTATCTAAATTCGAAATCCAATCTTTTATTTTTATCTTTGCTTTCTCATCCGTTCCGGCATACTTTTCCAAATATTTTTCCGTATCAAAAGATAACACCACATGCTTCCCCTCTTTGCAATACTCATCGCTTGAAGGAACAGGTTCCAACTCCCATCCACTGTTATTATCCTTATTATATGTAACAGAAAATATATTATCTCCGTCTGCAGTCATAGCTTTCTGACAATCTGACAATTCTGACACTATTCTAAAAGAGCCATCCTCATTTACCAAAAACCTCCATCTTTGCCCATCCGCACTTTGTCCATAATCACAATAAATCGATGCCCATTCATTATCTGTACCAACATCCCAGCCACCAACTCCAAGGCTCTTATTGTGATCACTATCTGGAGCTATATCAAAATACCCATTTGAGCTTGGTGTTATTTTAAACCTCTGGTTCACATTACCTCCATCCAAAGTCGTCTGTTGTACCCTGCTTCTATTTACCGTCATATATAAACCAGTCTTTTTATTTTTTATACGATAAACTCCTTCTTCAATTGCCGCCTCTAAAAACCATTTCTCATTTAGAGTGTTGTTAAATGAATACTGAATAACATTTCCTCCCGATTCTGTACTCGCGTACTGTACTACCATTGCTTTGGTGCCATCAGAACATTTTGACATCACCCGAAAAGACCCATCCCCATTATTCAAAAATTTCCACTGCTGCGCATCACTGAAATTTGTATTATATAACCAAATATTTGCTCCCGCTGCATTCGATGCGTTCGCCACATCCACCACCAAATTTTGGGCATCATATGCGTGAATTGAATAATAGTCTTCATACTGGTGAAGTATAAGAAATTTTTGTGGTATAATCCACTCTGGAAAGAACATCTGCCTTATATTTGATTTATCAGCTAAACCCTCTGCATCCAAATATAAATTGCTGTTTACATTTCTGATCCTATAATAACCCTCCGGTATGATGTCAGCTTTTACAATCACCGGCTGTATTAATAAAAAAACTATAAACGCTACACCAATAACACATATCTTTTTCATAATAATCTCTCCTCATAAATAATTTTTTATAGCATAATATCGGTAAAGTGTGATATACGAAAACACTATCCTTTCGGTATATTGTTTTCATATAATTTATATTTTTCTTTTCAATTTTCTCACACCTCCATTTATTTTTTTGTTTCCGCTTCCATTTTTACTCTTTAATATTACTATAATTAGAAATCAACTTCAATAGACTTTTCATAAAATAACACGACAAATGCATAAATGTATTCTTTTCAATTTCATCATATGTTTTTATAAAACAGCACTTTTTCCATATGTTTCTGTCCATCATGAAATACAGCTTTTAATCTTCAAACAATCCAACCATGTACCCTTTTCATGCCGGCACAAACGATCGAGGAAAAAGATAACTGCGTAGTAGTCCATATGCTTCAAACTTATCCCA
>CANOFI010000052.1 GCA_947565255.1 uncultured Lachnospiraceae bacterium | reverse complement strand
ACATAAAAAAAGTTTATAAAGCAAACGGAGTACCTATCTGTTTAGGACTTGTTACCATGTTCCTTTCAGCATTTGTTCATTTGATGATTACCTGTGTTGTGATTGTGCTGCTTGCCCCTATTCTATTTGAAGCAGCTTTGCCGATACAGCTTCCGTTTTTCTTTCTTGCACTTGCTATATACATTACCTCGTCGTTAAGTATTGGAAGTGTTTTAGGATTGGCGGTAAAAAATCAAGCGAAACTGACGATGATAGCACAATTAGTGTTTTTGCCCTCAATCATGCTTTCGGGAATTATGTTTCCTATTGAGTTTCTACCCGATTTTTTGAAAACGATAGGACTGATTTTCCCTGCCTCCTGGGGATACCGACTGATGCTGGATCATGGATTTTGCATTGAACATCTATGGTATCTAATCTTTATCTTTTTTGCAGCGGTAATTGTATGCAAAATAGTTTTGAAAAAACAAAAAGCAAAATAGAAGTGGTAAGAGCCTATATGGAAGAAGAAAAAAGATAAAGAGACCGCGTTCTTAAAAAAACAGCGGCATTCTTCGCAAAAGAAATCAATTAGTGGTATATCGGTTCATTAATGAAATACACTACCGCTGATTATCTGTTCTGATTTCATTTGACATCTTCCGGCGCAATAATAAAAACCACAGACATAACCTATACAAATATCCTTTTTTATGCTAAAATAAGAATCAGTTCCCTGCAAACCAACCTTTGGAACTATCCTAATAAACCAACAACCTAATTTCTGATTTAATTTAACATTACAGAAATCATATGGAGAAGTTGCATGATATACGAAATAAAAGACACAAAAACTGCCGCACCCCTGTTTGCCGGCTGGGAAGAGACAATTATCTGGTCATGCCTGCAGGGCATTATGGGGAAACTATATGCTGATGACCCGGTTCATCCGACTGCCGCAATGGCTATCCTCGGCGATTTTACATTTTTTTCCGGAAAGCCCTGCCGGGAATTAGCCGCCTTCAAACCCGAATGGTGCACACAGGATTTTATGATCCTGATTCCGCAGCACGAAGAATGGAAACATATGATAATGCAGATTTATGCAGCTAACGCAAAAGCCGTTCTGCGCTATGCAACGAAAAAAGAACCTGACGTCTTTGACAGAAAAAAGCTGGGCAAAATAATTTCTTCACTGCCTGGTGAATATGAGATGCACATGATAGACGAACCGCTTTACCATATGTGCAAATCAAAGCTATGGAGCGCCGACCTGGTTTCACAGTTTCAGGACTATGAAACCTACCGCAGGCTCGGACTCGGCACAGCCATCCTTAAAAATGGCATCCTGGTATCCGGCGCTTCCTCCTACTCCAGATACCAGGATGGCATAGAAATTGAAATCGATACAAAAAAAGAATACCGCCGAAAGGGTCTGGCTTCCGTATGCGGAGCAAAGCTGATATTAGAATGTCTGGAACACGGCCTGTATCCCAGCTGGGATGCGCAGAACAAATGTTCTGCCTCCCTGGCCGAAAAACTGGGGTATCACTGCAGCCATACGTATGATGCCATTGAAGTGCAGCGATAACCCCCTTTTTCAGGCACGCTTCTGCTATGCCTCCACTTTCCCGTTCAGCACATCCGAAAGCTGCTCCATACCGCCCTGCACATGCTGCATAGACTTCATGATACTCTCAACCCCTGTCGCCTGCTCCTGAGTGGAGGCGCTGATTTCTGCCGTACTCTCCACAGAATCCCGGGATACACGCTCAACCTGCTCCATCGCCTCTGACAGCCGGTCCTTAATATCCACAATATTGGCAAGCTCCTTTTTCAGCATATCAATTACAACTATAACTTCCTCAGAAGATTTGAGCATCGTCTCAAAAATCTTAACTGTGTCATTCAGCTTCTCATTGGACTGCTCCACAATCACGCCGTTGTTATCCATAACCTGATTGACGTCGTTTACCGTAGAAAGCACATCCTTTAAAATGGCATCTATTTTCTGAGTTGCCGCCGCAGATTCACCGGACAGCATATTGATTTCATCCGCTACCACAGCAAAGCCTCTGCCGGCCTCCCCGGCCCTCGCCGCTTCAATTGCCGCATTCAGGGCAAGCAGATTTGTCTGCTGCGCAATCTGACCGATGCTTTCTATAATCTCGCCGATGGAATTGGATTTCTGCACCAAAGAAGTCACGCCTTCCGATGCCACCCTTGTGGAGCTGATATTTTCTCTGAACTTATCCGACAAATCCTGAATTGCCTGAATCCCCTCATCATTTTTCATTTTCAGCTGCATTATATTGCTGACAGCCTCTTCCAGCCGCCTTCCCGAGCTTTCAATCTTGCTGTTCAGATCATTAAAAATATCAAGGCTGCCCTTAACCTGCTCAATCTGCACATCTGCACTGCTCGCAATCTGGCTGGTCGATGAAGCAATCTCCGCCGTGCTCGCCTCAAAATTATGTAAAGAGTCATATATTTTTCCCGAAGACTCCTCCAGACCCTCAAATGCCTTGTTGACATTGACAAGCAGCGCCTCCATCTTATGCTCCTTCTGCTCCACATCCAGGAACAGGGAACGCGCCCTCTGGATAATAAACATCGCAACAAGAACTGCCAGAACATACACCATCCACACAAAAATCCAAATAGAGAATGTATACATCGCCAGATACGCCTTCTGAAAAATCAGCATCGCCGCCACATTGGATATGATTGTGACTGCCGTACATACTTTAATCAGATTCAGGTCATAATAGGGAACCGCAAGGAATAAAATAAGAAAATAAGCCTCCGCCATTGCGCCAAAGGAACCAGGATTGCCCAGTACAATCGTCACTGCTCCAAATATCGGCAAAATGGAAACATAACAATACTTCGCATACTTTCCCAGTACCTTTTCAAACAGCTTAACCAGCACGCTGGCCCCAACCATTGTAAGCACAATTAAATCCTTTGCAGAACCATTGTTAAACAGCAGCACATATCCGGCTGCAACGCAGGGTATGATTGCCAGAAAGAGAAACATCACCAAATTCATTCTTTTCTCTTCATTTTTTAAAATCTCTAACTCCATTCTTACTTCCTCCCATTTTATTGCTGTATACTCTCTCATGCCCGCACCTTGTACCATGTGCTCCGCACATGGTATGTCGGAACTTTGTTCCTCCTGATGCACACTCGCTTCGCTCGGCGCTGGTACAATATCTGTCGATATTGTACCATAAATTGTCATAAAATACAATATTTTTTCTTAAATTGCGGTTAAATTTAACGTCCTTTCACTCTCATTTCCTCCCAATCAAAAACAGCCTTTTGAACGGAAACAATACTTTTCCGTTTGCCCGGCGGGGATATTCTGCCTCAAGGTTTTTCTGCACCTTTTGCATAAATACGGCCTGCTCCTCCTCATTCAGCCTTCTGGTATAAGGCAGCAGCGCGGTCCCCCTCAGAAATTCAAGAATATTTTCAGGACTGTCCATCTCATGAAAATAATCCGTAATCCACATTTCTGTTTCGCCAGCAAACGCCGACAGCATATCATAATACTCCCTGGCGGAATGCAGAACAAATTTTTCTTCTTCTATCCCCTCCAGACAGCGCGCAAACTGCTTCTCGGCCTCTGTTATACATGCATTGGCCGGCATTTCTCCAAACAGCGGTATCTGTGCCGCAAAAACTCCGCCTTCATTCAGCATGGCAAAAGCATTTTTTATAAATTCCTCCTGATTGGGAAGCCACTGTATGAAAGCATTGGAAAATATCAGATCAAACGTTCCCAAATCAAATATCGGTTCCCTGCAGTCTCTTTGCAAAAATGTAACCGCAGGTAACATTTCCTCCGCTTTTTTCAGCATTTCCGCTGACCGGTCAATTCCGATAATTTCCGCATTTTCCCACGACAAAACGAGCGGCAGCGTGCTCATGCCGGAACCGCACCCCACATCTAAAATTCTTTGAAACTCTTTATCCCTCAGTCTGGCAGCCAGATCCACCGACGGCTTGCTCCGCTCTTTTCCATAGCGCTCATAAAGCCCGGCATTCCACATATTTCATTCCTCCCTGTAAAAAACCTGTCAAATCCTTCTGTTCTTCTTATCATAGCACGGACCTTTTCCTATTTCAATCGTATGCTCTGTTTTTGCCGCAAAAATCTATTATTACTATACATTTACCGGCATCAGATTGTACTATTTCCGCCGGCATCAAAAACCGTCTGTCCCACCTATATTCTCAGACGTCTCTTTTTCTCTTTGAAAAAGACAAATCACGCTTAACACTGCGCTCCCCGCGATACAGCCGAGCGCAAGGCGCAATTCCCAAAAAAGCTGCCGGTCCTTAAAAATATCCGGCACATCCAGATACCGTTTATAATTTTCCAACTGCTCCTGAAACAGATTGCCAAAAAATGCAAAGTCCGACCAGCTGCCCGGTATCACCTCCTGCGAAAAACACCATCCCTTTACAAGCATAAGTACAAAAAGCGCGGCGGCGCCGGCGCGCACGCACCATACCAAAATCCTGCTCCCCTTATACCTTCTGGAAAACCAGCGCACCGCCGCAAGCTCCAAAAGCCCTGCGCCAAATGCACCAAAAAGGTGCAAAAGCCCTCTGATGAAATCCCACTCCAGCACCGCCCCATCCTTTGGCGATACGCCCGCCTGCAGCAAAATTTCCCTGACAGGCTCCATACCGCCCCCGGCACGGCCCTCTGCCTCCATGTAAGAGAAAAGTCCTTCCTTCTCTTGCCTTACAAACAGTTTATCCTCTACATCCAAAAGCCCTCTGACCTCATATGTGCAGTTCTCATACACCACCTGCTTTCCAATTACATCTTCACTGCCAAAAACTTCAAAAGCCGCCTTGCCGCTCAGCATACAGCCTGCCTTATCCTCCTTCGACAGCGGAGAGCCGCCCGCAAGGCATTTGGGATATATGTGCTCCACATCGCCCCAAAGCTCCACCAGCTTCACTGTAGCGCGCCTGCTTCCATCGTTCTTACAGATGTCCGCACCCTCCTTACATCGCCACAGCGTCAGCCACGGCAAATCCTCCTGCTCCTCTTCCTCATATATACGCCCAATCTGCTTGGCGTCTATTCCTTCTTTTGTAAACCGAACCCCTGCCTGCCCTTTCTGCTCTTCGATCTCCCTGCTGACAAAAACCGACAGCAGAAGCAGCAGGATTGCCGCCACAAGCACGAACGCCTCAGCCTTTTTTATTCGCGCATGTTTTTTCCAAGAAGCCGCTCTGTTTTTTTCTATATGGGCAATCCATCTGCCCTTCCCGTTTATTCTTCGCGTATCCGGTCACCTGCCTTAACTGTTTTATTGCTGCCGATAATCAGCTTATCCTCCTTTGCCAGCGCGCTCTCTACCGCCGCCTCCGCATCATTTTTCTCAAGCACACGGACCTCTACCCTTTCCGCAGCCATCTCTTTTCCCAAAATCGAGCTTTTTTCTTCCATGACCAGAACATATGTTCCTCTATTATCCTCCCGCACGACAGACAGCGGGATTTTGCACTTATATTCCTTTGACTCCTTCGTCACCTTAAAACGCACCCCGGCGCCAATCGGAAGCTCATTTGCCTCGAGCTGCACCGTGACCTCCAGCCCTGCGCCCTCTCCGGCGCTGTCTGTGCCCGCGTCGTTTGTCTGCGCACCCTCCTGCCGCTGGCCGACACGGACGCTCTGCACCGCCAGCACGGTCCCTTCTACGGTTGTCTTCCCATCCTGCGAGGAAACAACGGCTTTATCCCCCTCCTTTAATCCAGTGGCATCCTGTTCTAAATATGCGGTCAGCCTCGTATTGCCGCTGCCGATTTTGAAATATTCCGACCCGGTCGTAACCATACCTATGACGGCCGTCGTTTCCGTAACCGTCCCTGCCGCGGGGGCGCAGAATCTGCCCTCCATCGCGGCGAGCTGCTCCAGTTTTTCTATTTCCTTTTTCTTCTCCTCTATATCAATCTGAAGGCTCTGTCTCGTAAATTCCGCCAGTTTGCGCTGTCTTTGCCGGTTCGCCTCCGTGACCTCGTCGCTGCTTATTGCAAGCGCAAGCGCCTCCTGCGCCTGCGAAAGGCTCTGGCGCAGTTCTTCCTCCTTTGCCTCTAACTGCTCCACGGCCGATTTCAATTGCTCTTTCTCCTCCTCGACAGCGTCTTCGGCCGTGTTCCTCTGCCCATATTGTGTACGTGCCTGCCCAAGCTGCGCGCGCACGCCGTTTAATTCCTCTTCCAGTTTCGTCACCGTTCTCTGTGCGCTGTCCTGCTCCTTTATAGAGACTTCCGGCTCTGCGCTTAACTTCTCCTGCTCCAGATTTAACTCGAGCTTTTTCAGCTCCGACCGGGATCGCCCGCATGCCTCCCCTAACGCAGCCACATCAAACTCTGCCAGCACATCTCCGGCTTCTACCCTGGTTCCTTTTGCCGCCGCGGAAAGGATTTTGACCTCCGCCGGCAGGAACACCAGTTCTTCCCTCTCCGGGGTAATGCTCCCCTCGCCCTCCAACATATAGCTCAGCGTTCCGCTGCCGGCATTCCCCACCGTGACCTTCGGCAGGGTCAGTGCATTCGCAGCCCTGGAGAGGATGGTGCAGACAAACATTGCCACAAAAAACAGCAGCACAATTTTCCATTTTCCCAATTTTATATTTTTCATCTTCATTTTCTACCCCTTTAGTCCGGAAGCCGCAATTCCCTCTTCCAGATACTTCTGTCCAAACACAAAAATCAACACCGCCGGCACCATCATAACGACAGACGCCACAAAGGATACGCTCATTTTATCCGCCGTAATCTGCGGCAGATACAGAGATAACGGCCACAGCTCCTTATCCTGGAGAAAGGTCATCGGCTGCTCAATCGCATTCCAATATTCTAAAAAACCGAGGATCATAACCGACAAAATGCCAGGATAGCCAAGCGGCAGGCCAATACGAAGAAATATCTGCAGATCCGTTGCGCCGTCCACCCGCGCCGCTTCCATAAGCGCCCTCGGGACAGACTTAAAAAATTTGGTAAGGATAAACACCGGAAACGCTGAGAACACCCCCGGCAAAATGACCGCCCAGTGCGTATCTAAAAGCTCCGTCTTCGACAGCACCAGATAGCTTGACACCATCGTGACCTGAAACGGCATAATCATCAAAATCATATACACAAAATATAACACTTTTTTTCCTTTGAACTCGTACTGCCCAAACGCCCATGCCGCCGGAACGGCAACCAGAAGCTGCCCGGCCAGCACTGGGAACACCTGCTTGCAGGAATTCCAGAACATCACGAAAAACCCCGGAGAATCGAACAACAGTTCTATATATGCACGAAGCGTCGGGCAGCGGGGCAGCAGCACGAAGCTGACGCCCTCTTTATCCGCCCCCAGCACCCCGCCGTAAGTAGCCGTCAGCTCCTTCACTCCCATAAAGGAAGCAACCAGCATGACAAGCAGCGGCATGACAAACAAAATCCCAATAGCCGCCAGGGTCAAAAACAGAATTCTTCTCTTCATTTAATCCTCACTTCCTATCTTTCGTTCCAGCAACAGCAGCACACAGATTAACGCACTGATTACAACCGCCAATACAACCGCCGCCGTACTCATCTTCTGCACATCCAGACTGGCAAACCAGTTGTTGAACAGATGCTGCAGAAGGTAAATGCTCTCATGGGGATAATCCCCTGCTATCAGATATGCCTCCCGAAACACCTTAAAGGAATTCACAAAGGCAAGAATGGTTACCATGAACAAGGTCGGAACCAGCTGGGGAAGCGTAATGTAGCGGAAACATTTCCAGCCGTTCGCACCGTCCACCCGCGCCGCCTCATAATACGACTTAGGGATTGCCCCCAGACCGGCAAGCCAGAGCACCACAAAGTACCCTATATTTTTCCACAGATAACAGAACACCAGTACGCCGAACGCCGTATCCTCGTTCATCCAGTCTATGGGCTGTGCGCCAAAGACAGACAGGATCTGGTTCAGGTAGCCGCCCCGGTCAAAGACCAGCTGCCAGAACAATACGACAGACACGACCGGAACCGCCATCGGGATCAGGAACGAAGCCTGGAATACCCGCTTTGCCCGTCCCATGCGCCCCACGGCCAGCGACAGCACAAGCGAGCTCACAAGCAGCAGCGGAATGCAGATGAAAAGAAAGCGGAGCGTATTTTTCATCGCCAGTGTAAACGCCTCATTCGCAAATACCGTTTTGTAATTTTCTATCCCGACAAACGCCCCGGAAAATGCTTCGGTAAACGAGCGGCGCACCACATCCCCGAAGGGGATTAAGATAAAAATACTGGTTCCGAGGAGGCTTGGGAGGAGGAAGCGCCATGCCGGGTTCCTCCTCTTACCCCCTTTCCCCTTACTCCGCAAGATAGGTTTTCGACTTGCTGAGGATATTTGAGGCCGCATCCTCCAACGATTTTTCCCCATTGCAGTATGCGATTCCTTCATCTACCATCACCTCCAAAATGACATCATCTATCAGTACCGGCGTATCCGCCTCCTTCAACAATTGTATAAACGGCGCAAGCTGCTCTCCGGACGGCTCCGATGCCGAAAACATCCCCTCGTCATCATCCCCTGCGGCAATGGCAATCCCGGCGCCATCCTCTGTGGCTTCCCTCTGGCTCCACGCCGACAGCGCCTTTTCATTAACCGGAAAACCATCGTTTAAATCCAGCGACTGAATTTCCTCTGAAAACAGCAGCTTTAAAAATTCCTGCGCCAGCTCTTTTTTGTTCGAACTGTTGTTTACCCCTACCATTCCTTTGGGAAGATACAGGCCGTGGACTCCCTGCGGCGACGCTTTCAGCTCGCTCAGCACCCCGCACGCCTCAATGAGGCTGTACACCCCTCCGGCCTCCTTGACAACCGCCTGTCTGCCTTTCCTTGCATTTAAATCGTTGTTGCTGTCTACGCTGGAGAGAAATTCTGTTCCGCCCATTTCCTTGATCAGGCTGTCCTCCGTCAGCTCGGGCATATTTTTCAGGTAATAATTTTTAATCGTGTCCGTTTCCGCCCCGGCAGCCTGCCCAAGCTTCCTGGCGGTATCCAACAGCTTCTTCAGCTCCTTTTCAGGCACTGCGGACTTCTCCCCCTGCGCAAACAGCTCCTTATAATTCAGTGTCAGAAGCAGCCTTATATAATACTCATAGGCATGCGCACTCAAAAGCTCCCTGCCGCCGCCCTTTTCCAGATATGCCGACAGACTGTCTAACGACTGCAGCGCATCCATTTCCTCTTTTGTGCCGTACATGCCAAGCACCTTTGCACGCACCGGAAGCTGATAAAGGCCTTTCTCTTTCTTCATGCTTTTTAACACACTGTCCACAACCGGACTTTCCTGCGCGATCCCCTTGTAAAACTCGCTTAAATCCATCAGGACGCCTTTTTCGATATAAGATTCCAGAGGAAGTCCGTCAAGCACCAGAATATCTGCGCCGTTTCCGCCCAACAGTTCTGTGTTCAGCACACGGATCTGATCCGCCCTTGTCGTTCCGGTTTCCTGCTGGCTGCCCGTCTTATAACGGATACGGATCTCCGGATGCGCTTTCTGGAAGCGGGACACCGCCTGCTTCACCGTCTTGTTTTCCTCCAGGCCGAAGATGACAAGCTGCTCATCCGGCGTAACGCTAGCATCCTTGTCATACACGTAATGCATCAAACTGGCCTTTCCGTCCATATTGTAGAGGACAAAATAATCCTCCTGCCCGCCGATGGCAAAATCCACAATCTCCATGGAGCTGTCGCCCATAGAAACGGTATCCCCCTCCACCAGCGTTTCAACGGTACTGCCATTTTTGCCTACATGGTGCAGTCCCTTTCTGTCGAGATAAAAACAGTCGCCCTGCTCCCCAAGCCCTAAAAATCCGTACGTATCGCCGCCTAAATCTTTGTATTCGAACGTTTGTTCTTCTATCCCCGTCTCCAGATTAAAGATCGAAAAACCGCCGCCCTGCCGGCTTAGGACAACCGCCCTCTGACCCCTGCAGGCAAAGGTCTTCAAACCGGAGGTCTCCGTAGAGCCCTGCTCCATCTCCAAAAGGCTGCTCTTTCCCTGCGCCGGCCACACTTCCAGTTTCCCCCTCAGGGTATCGCTCGTGACCAGACTGCCATTCTCCAAGACGCCCGCCATATCCACGCTGCTCTTATCCCCGAGCACTTCCGCAAACACTTCCTCCGCCGCGCTTCCATCCGCAGTTCCAATCAGGTGGTTCGCCTCATCCTTATAATAAAGGGCATAATCCCTGCCATCCTCCCCCTGAAAGACAGATTTCAAATAACATTCCTTGCCGCCTATCGCCCGGTTCAGCCAGTCGGCATTCCCCGCAGTGAAGTTTGCCCCATCCGCCGAATCATACGCCTGATACATCTTTTCCCCGGAAAGATACGTGTAAATCCGATAGCCGCCCTCCTTCCTGCGAAACATGCCAACCCCCTTCTCATCCTCAGCAAAAGGCAACTCCACTTCCTTCTCCACATAACGCCCCTTGGCTTTGCCGCCGCCTTTCGCCGCCGCACCGTCTCCAGCTTCGCCGTCTCCCCCGCCTGACGCAGAACCCTTGCATCCTGCCAGCATGCACACTGCAAGCACACAGACCAGTATCAGGGAAAACACTTTCTTTATCCAACATCTCTTCATCGTTGCATCTCTCCAATCCTATAAAATATAATACCTCCGCCGGAGTAATATCTTGCCTGTGAAATCTTTTTATGTCAACCATCCTTGTCTTAACGTTTCCTGTGCTTCTATTGTGCAAGCTGACGCAAAGAAATTTTCCAAATTCAGGAAGTATACCCTTGCCTGAGAAATTTTATGGCAAAACGGTTGATGTATACCCATAGGGCACACCATAATGCATATACTTCGCATGGATAATTAAGGTATACCCATAGGGCACACCGTAACTGATGTGCTTCGCACTGTGTAAACAAGGTATACAAATCTACACACATATCCTCCGGCGATACATCCATACTACCAAAACAATCTCTAAAAAACCTTTAAATTTTTTCGTAATTTTTAAAGATTTTTTAGAGATTTATCTGCTATACTAATGCTATATAAATATGAAACAAAAAACTTTACAAGCGCCTATCCATTCACAGGCACCCATTAAACTCAGTACCTGTTTGTATATTAAACATTTCATCTTTTTTATCCATAAACAAC
>CANOFI010000051.1 GCA_947565255.1 uncultured Lachnospiraceae bacterium | reverse complement strand
TATTCTTGTTTCTGCTATGCAGACAGCTTTTCTTGCCAAAAGTATGGCGAAGGAGCTTTTCGGATATGACCTGTATTGCAAAACCGAACGGGATGCATTTATTAATGACACGGTTACCATGCTGTTTCATGGTACCCCCCAGGAGGACGCTGCCAATGAACGATAATCCAAAAAAATGGCTTCTTTTATCCATGCGCTGCCTGCTGTTTCTGGCTGCATTTTCCTTCTGCAGTCTGATTACCCGGAGGAATTTCGCAGCTCTTTCACACTGGTGGTCCATACTTGCATCCGTGATTAACATAATTACCATCGCCGTTTTATGGATTATGTGCAGACGCCGCGGCACGACATACCGTGAAATGATACAATACGAAAAAAAACAGAAAAACATTCCCAAAGCCTTTCTGTTTATTGTCACCATGCTGCTGACTGGTATCGGAGGAATGTATATCGCAGGCGGGCTTTGCTATCGTAAGTTTCCATACCTTGCGCCGATGATGATTGCGCCTGTTCCCCCTTTTTTGGCCATAGCAAATCTTTTTATACTCCCGGTCACAACGACAATCGCTGAAGACGGGATATATCTCGGATATGGCGTAAACAGCTTCCCTTCCAAACGGGCAGCTATTTTGATCCCCGCATTTTTTTACGCCCTGCAGCACAGCTTTATTCCTGCGACACCGGACATCACATTTATGACCTATCGTTTTTTATCTTTTCTGCCTTTAACCGTATGGATATGCTTCCAATATTATAAAGGAGGCTCCATTGCTTATATTATGACAGGCCACTGGATTTTGAATCTGGCGACAACGATACAAATTGTAATCACTTCGTTTCATCCGGAAGTATATACTACATTGCTTAAACAGTAAATAAAATACTATTTGCTTCCATCTCATTTCCACCTGCATCACAGGGTGAACACCAGTTCGATTCCAAATCCGCTTTCATACGGAATCTGCGGATTCAGCCTTACCTGTGCACACAGATTCTGTGCATATTTGCGGACAAGGTACAGGCCCATCCCGGTCGCCTTCTGCCGGCTGGCATGATTTCCGGTAAAACCCTTGTCAAAAACAAACGGCGCATCCTCCGGCGGCACGCCGCTCCCGTTATTAAAAATGCAAAAATGAACCCGGTCCTGCTCACCACTTATACAAAGAGACAGCTTCCCGGCACTGCCATCCGCGTATTTGACTGCATTGCTGATTAGCTGTGCCAGCATAAAAGAAACCACCTTGCGGTCGGAAACCACGGTCAGCGGCTCCAGACTCCGGTTCACCTGCAGGCGCCGCTCCTTCATAAGCAGCTGGTACTCTTCAAGCACCTCAAGAACGCATTCATCCAGACGAAACGCCGTAAATTTATAATCTGCATGGTCCGCTGTAAGACGCGCATAATACAAAATACGCTCCACTGCCTCGCCAAGCTGAAGCTGTATATAGTGCATCCGCGCATATACGTAAGGCGACATTTCCTCCTTATGATTGCCAAGCACCAGAGCAGACAGGGACAGCGGTGTTTTTGCCTCATGCACCCAGGCCTCCATATATTCACGGTACGCAGCCAGCTCTACCGTCTTTTCATTGAGTTGCGCTGCCAGTTCTAACAGGCGGCTGCCAAAAAGTGCAATCGCCCCCTGCTCCCCAAATTTTTGCAAAAACTCCTGCCTGGCACTTTCATTTGGCATTTCCAGAAAACGCAAAAGCGCATCCTTTTCTTTTTTCCGGCGGCGGTACTCAAAAAAAATTCCTGCCGCACAAATCCATGCGCTGAACAAAATGAGAAATACTGCCATATACCGCAGCGCTTTTCCACATAAAATCCAGGTCACAAACACAAATACCACATCCATCAGCAAAAGCAGCAAAAACCAGTGCCCTGCATCCTTCATGTACGTTTTCATAACTTTTCAACCTCCAGTACATACCCCTGTCCGCGAATGTTGCGGACCGCCTCCCCCAGGCCGATTTCCGATAAATGTTTGCGCAGGCGGCTTACATTGACCTGTAAAATATTTTCATCCACAAACTCCTCGGTTCCCCATACCGCTGAAAAAAGCTCTCCCTTCCCGACTATTTCCGGGCAGCGCTCCATCAGCATGCGCAGAATTTTCCCTTCTGTCTCCGCAAGAATTCGAATCTCCGAGCGGAACATCAGTTTATACGTATCGCAGTCCAGCGAAAGCGGTCCGGCACACAGCACCCCTTTTAGCCTATCATACGTCTGCAGCAGGCGCTGCGTTCTGGCAAGCAGGCGCCGGGGCGGACAGGGCTTTGCCAAAAACTCATCCGCACCCAGCCCCAGCGCCGTAAGCTCATCCGTCAAGGTATCGCGTGCCGTCAAAATCAGAATTGGAACAGAAGCTTTCGCTTTCAGGATCTTACATAATTCATAACCGGATTTCCCCGGCAGATTTACATCCAGCACCACCAGCTCCGGATGCATTTGTGCCAGCTCCTGCTCCACGCACGCAAACGATGTCACGGGACAGGCTTCATACCCGGCCTTTTCAAACGTCTGCACAAGCTCCTCCAGCAAATACCGGTCATCCTCCACAATGGCAATCTTAACCACGAAACCTCATCTCCTATATTACTGTATTATTGTATTATGATACTACTACAAATCTCGCGCTGTGCCGTCCGCCTGACTATGCCGATATACACCAGCTCTATTATAACAAATATGACAAATGCTGTCGCCGCAAGCAAGCCGGCCGTCCACATGGAGGTCCCCACAGGCAGCTTCGCAAAGCTCGTGAACATGGTAACCACTGCTGCCGCACCGCTTACCGATGCAACCGTAAGCACCAGAAGAAAAAAGACCTGAATCTGTTTTTTCGCAGAACGGCACATCGCCTCTGTGTCTGCGCCCAGCATGGAAAGCGTTCTGTAACGGCACTTGTTCTGACGGTGCTGAATCAAAAATTTCAGTCCGAGCACTGTGTTTGATATGAGCAGAAACAACACGCCGAGATAAATGGTCAGATAGCTTGCAGACACGGTATAAAACAAGTTTCTGCCGATTCCGCCAAGAAAGCTGTCATACTCTATGCCGGTTTTTGCCAGCTTTTCATCCATCTTCTGCACCGCCTGCATCAGACCAGGCTCCTGCGTGACATCGTCCCGCAGCCGGACATTCCGGCAATACGCCTCGGGCTCCCTCGCAAGCTCTCCAAAAAGCGCATCCGGCACAATGAGCGCCATGGAAAGCGTAATCGCGCGGTCCGCCACCACATTGTCATAATACAGGGCCGGTAGAAGCGCATAGTCTTTTCCCCTGATGCCAACCGACACCTTCTTCTCAACTGCCTTTTTAAGAATCGTTCCAAAGTCCCCTTCCCCTGCCATCGAAGTGTAAAGCGCAACCTCCTGTCCATGCAGCTGGATGCCCTCTTTTCCCATCGCTTTTAACAGCTCATTATATGAGCTTTCGGCAATGACATATTCAATATGCATATTCTGCACAATATTTTCCGTATCTTCTATGCTCTCCAGCGCCTGCCCAAGTCCTGATAAATCCAACGCCTCCTTCTCTCCGGCAAAATATTCATCCTTTACCATCGAAAGATACATCGGATACGATTCTTTTACCAGCCTGCGGATACCGTCCTGTTTAAGCACCCGGTCGATCTGCGGCTCTTCGCCAAACAGGGAAAAATCAGCCGAACGCACGCTGACCGTGCGGGCAAGGCCCATGGCAGCCCCGTATGCAATACACGAAAATGCCATCAGAAGCAAAAGCGCCGATACAGCCAGCGATTTATGCTGGGAGAACACATGTTCCTGTATCTGTCTCGCCGTAAAAACAGAAAGCCCCGCCGCTTTGGAACGCTTCCGTCTGACCACTTTTCCAAGAAAGCCTCCAAGTCCTCTGTAAAAAAGAAAGGTACCTGCAATGCCGCACACAAGCACCGCCAGAAAAACGAAAAAATGCAGCGTCCGCAGCCTAAAAATACCGAGTCCGTAGGCAGCGAGCAAAAGCCCTGTGCCTGAGATAAAAAACAACAGGCTTCTGCCTTCTGTCAGCTGCCTTTGCTTCTCAGGCGCACCGGGACGCAAAAACTCTGCAGGCTCTTTTTTCCCAAGCTTCAGACAGATGATGAACATGGACAAAAGCTGTACCAGAACAAACCCGCACGCGGTCCAAAAAACCGCCTTCAGGGAAAACGAAATACGGTGTCCGACAATGCCGAGTCCCACAAGCTTCGCGGTTGCCAGACTGATGCCTTCCGTCAGAAACAGGGCGGCAAAAATCCCCATAAACAGCGCAACCAGACTGCTCCAGAGCGTTTCGCAAAACAACAGGGTAAACATGCGGCTGCGTTTCATGCCGAGCATCAAATACATCCCCAGCTCCCGCTGCCGCCTTTGTGTCTGATAGCTGCATGCAAAATATACAAGAAAAAATACAAAGAAAAGGGAAACCAGATAAACGGCGGGAAGCAGGGCAAGCAGCTTGTGCACTGCATCACTCTCAATTGTTGCAAGAAAGCGCATGACATCCTGTTCACCAAGCGAAAGCAGTGTATAAAATGCAACAATCGCAATAATCAGCGTTCCAAAAAACAACCCGTTCCCTTTTCGGTTTTTGGCAGAATTTCGCCGTACCTGCTTAAAGAACATTTGCACTGCCTCCTCCCAGCTGCGCCATCACGGATACAATCCGCTCATAAAAGGCGCTTACGGATTCCGTCTGCATGCTGCGGCGGAGCTCGTGAAACAGACAGCCGTCCTGAATAAATAAAATGCGCGAGCAATAGCTGGCCGCATTCGCATCGTGCGTGACCATCATAATTGTTTTTTGCTGCCTGCGGTTCACGTCAGCCAGCTTATCCATCAGTATTTTAGAATTTTTGCTGTCGAGCGCCCCGGTCGGCTCATCGGCCAGCACAATATCCGGATTGGAAATCAGGGCTCTGGCAGCTGCAACCCGCTGCTTCTGCCCGCCGGACATCTGCGAGGGAAATTTATCCAGCACCTCACTGATATCAAGCAGGGCAGATATGGCCCGTATATCTGACTCAGCCTCCTTTACCGTCACGCCATGCAGCGACAGGGGCAGCATAATATTCTCCTCTGCCGTCAGGTTGTCAAGAAGCTCAAACTCCTGAAACAAATATCCAATTTTTCTGCCGCGGTAATCTGCAAGCGCAGAGCCTCCAAAGCCCGAAATATCCTCTCCATTCAAAATAATGTTTCCACCGGTCGGCCTGTGCATAGTCGCAATGCAGTTAAGCAACGTCGTCTTCCCGGATCCGCTGGCCCCCATAATCCCTAAAAATTCGCCCTTCAGCACATCAAATGTAATCCCCTTTAAGGCTTCTGTCCGGCTTTCGCCCTTCCCATAAATCTTCGTCAGATTTTCAATCTGTAAAATCCTCTCTGAACCGGTCATATCGAATTCCCTTCCTTTTTTATTTTTATTCAGCCGGCCGGACACAATACCAGAACAGAATTTTTATATAGCATCAATAAATTGTTTTAATTTTTTCAAAAATTTATACAATTTATGCCCGAATTCCTTTATACGTATTGCGGGCATCGCCCTGTTTTATTATGTCTTTTTGTACCGACATGTTCATTATAGCAAGGAAGGACTCCCTATACCACTTACAGCTTCTGTAAGATTTCATAAACGGCCAACACTCTTCCGTCTTTCTCCCATTATAGCAGTCAAATACCCGAATTGCAACAAAAGGAACAGACTAACAGGATACATCCATTGCCGCGCCCGGCTCCTGCCGGCCTGTCTCTCCCGTTTTCGTATAAATCACCGGTTCCTTTGCCGGCCCGGCAGTTTCCCCGTCAGATGCCGCAACCAAGGCATCTGTGCTTTCCATTTGCAGTGCCCGGCCCTCCTCGCTGACTTCCACAGTATCCATCTTCATACCCGCCGCCTTATCTGCATTCGGATATCCGGCCTCCTCAATCCGCTTTTCAAGCCGTATACGCTCCTCCTCACGTTTTTGGGCCGCCTTTTCACGCTCCTCCTCCGCCTTTTCTTTCGCCTCCTCTGCATCCTTTTTCATGCCTTCATCGGCCTCAGACTTATAGTCTCCTGCTTTATCCGTAAATTTGCCGGCATAGCCCATCGACCTCTCCATCGCGGCCGTATCGCCCCGGTGGGACGCCTCCTTAAAAATACGCATAGGAGTGTCCGTTAAATTCATATACATCCTTGCCCCCACAAGTCCTTCTACTGTCTTAGCATGCATCGCACAGCCTCCTTTCGAACATTTGTTCTTATTAAGGTTCAGCTGAGACATACAGGGATATTCCCACACGCCCAGCCATCCCTGCTACACATTTCGGAGGAATACCCCCCCTATATTAGCTTCCTGTATCATACAGTCCGTTACATGTCACATCCGGCTTCCCCAGGCGGTATCAGAACTGTGACAGAAAACACCCCGCCCCCGCTTTCTATATGCAGGACACCATCGTAGCGGCTCACCATATCCCTGACATTTAACAGTCCGATTCCATGCCCTGTCCTAAGTGCTTTGGCCGCAGAACCACCTTTATCGTCAGCACTGTTTTTCACTTCTAATAAAAAACATTTTTTTACAGATTTTGCCTGAATATCGATAAACCGATGCTGTTCCCCGGGCAATTTCCCACACGCCTCCAGAGCATTATCCAACAGATTTCCAAATAAGACACACAGGTCAAAATCGTCCACGCCGCATCTTCCCGGCATCTGCACATCACATTCCCACACAATGCCCTGACTCTGCGCCACACTTTGCTTCTGCCAAAGTAGGGCATTCACTGCCGCGTTGCCGGTATCTTCCTCACAGCCCGTAAGGCTTGCGCCGTCCCTCATGTCCTTAAGATACTGACCCATTTTCTCCCATTCCTGATTTTTCAGCAGCGCCGACAG
The DNA here is from genome assembly GCA_947565255.1 of uncultured Lachnospiraceae bacterium. Taxonomy (GTDB): domain Bacteria; phylum Bacillota; class Clostridia; order Lachnospirales; family Lachnospiraceae; genus JAAVZI01. The sequence continues at coordinate 4,322 of CANOFI010000051.1, read as the reverse complement.
CGCCAGAATATGGTTTTTCATATCATGCCTGAGGCGTTCCGAACGGCCGTACTGTTCCTCCAGCATCCTGTAGGCCGCAATCTGCGCCTCGTAGCGGCTGCTCTTCCTCTGTTCCAGATAAACCCGCTCCAGTCCAAAAACGTAAAACCCTGCCGCCAATATAGACAAGGCCGACAGCACGCATATCCCGGCATGGCTGAACACCTGATCATAATACAGTCCCATGCCTTCCTCTCCCCTGACCAAAATGCCGTTGCTTGCTCCCCAGTTTGCCACATCGACAACCGCTGCTATTACAAAAAGCGGAATGGCCAGCACCGCCTGCCACCTCCCCGTACGGCTCTGCCCAAAGAAATTCAGGCATTTGGGCATCCGGCACAACACGGCTATCTCTATTGCAGTCCCCGCGCAGTCCGCAAAAACCGTCCAGACGCCGCCCGGCAAAGGGTTTGAAATCCCTTTTACCTCATGCAGCCAAAACAGGGCCGCCACTGACAAAAACGAATCCAGGAAGCTGCCCGCCAATGTGGTCAGCACAGCCAGCATGGCAGCAGCTATGACCTTTTTTGCTGCATCCGCCTGAAACAAAAAAAATACCAGCACAAGCACAAATATATGGTTCCATACTGCCAGAACGATATACGGAACAGCTGCACACCTGCCCACAATATAGCCCAGTACCGTATAGTTTCCAAATAACAGCATGACAAACAGCGCTTCTTTTCCCCCTGAACTCTTTAAATATTTTTTACAGAACACAGACATTGCAAATACACGGCCCAAACAGCACAGCAGCGCAATCCATACTTCCATCATTTCTAAAAACTGTTTCATAATATCCCGCCATGCCCCCTCATATACCGCAGCACTTCCTCGCAGAACGCCTCGTACCGCCTCCTGGAAATGATAATCCTCTCTCCATTGCCAAGAATTGCCTCCCGTCTGTTGTATGCATCCACATATTTCAGATTCACAAGATAGCTTTTATGGCACCGGAAAAAGCCTTTGCCCTGGAGGCGCTCCTCCAATACGCCAATCTGCCCGTAATATTCAAAATTTCCTTCCAGCCCGTGGGCCTCTAAAACCCTTCCCCTGATCTCAAAATAATAAATATCATCCAAAAATAATTTCCGGCTCTTCCTTTCCCGGCTTACAACAATAAATTCCTGCGGGCGCCTCCCTGCCTTTTGCACCGCCTTTTGCAGCACGCGCTTTAATTTTTTCCTCTCAACCGGCTTTACCAGATACTGAAACGCCTCCACATCATAGGCCTCAAACACATAGCCCCTGCTTGAGGAAATGAAAATCAATACACTGTCCACCGCCTTTTGCCGGACCACCCGCGCAGCCTCCATCCCATCGAGGCCGCGCATAATAATATCCAGAAAAATAATGTCAAACCGCTGCCCGGCCCTCAACAGCTCCTCCCCGCTGTAAAACTGGCTTATGGTATGGCACATCCCCATCTCCTCCAAAATACCCCTGATGTCCCTCGCCATATCGGCGCACGTTATCGGTTCATCGTCGCACACGGCTATCGCCAGCATCCAATCACCTGCCTAATCAAATAGAGTATGGGGCTGCCAGACGCCGGCACCGCTTTGTCCTGTCTGTCGCCTTTGGCAGTCCCATACCATATATCGGTATAAATGTAAATATCATTTGCCATTGTCATAAATGGCTTGTTCCATGTCCTATGCGTCTTTGAGTTAGTTTTGACTAACGCTTGTCACGGCTGATTGACCACCCCGGTAAACAGCGGCAGCCCATCGCCCCCGACAATAACGAACAAAAATGGGCGGTTCAGGTTAAAATCAACCTCATTTGCCGGAGCCGCGCCGCCGGCGTCAAGCACAATATCCGTATACGCCGCCGTACACCCCTTCTCATCCACCGACACCCTCGCCGCATGGTCTATAGCTGAAACATAGATTCCCAAATTCTCATCCGTGACCGGAGAAAAATCCGCCGTCCCGCTCTCAAACACATCCGTGACCCCAAGGGTCTGAAGCCCCTCTTTTAAATCCATTTTAGAAGAGACATCAAACTTTGGCATGGACAGATTGACAATATACTCTCCGTCCTGCTCCATCTCTCCATCCTGAAACAAGAACTTCCCCCATTCCCCGGCTTCTAACAGATCATCTACCGTCTTCCCTTCCTCCGGCAGAATCAGCCACATGCCGCCGTCCCCTTCAAAATCAAGCCTGGCCGCACTGCAGCCCTGCCCCTGACGATAGCCCTTCACCAGCATTGTGTGCATAAAATCACAGGTCTCATCGCCATTTTCTCCATGGAACACATCCTGCGTTGTATCTTTCTCATCAAACGCACGGCTCTTCCAGTTTGCCTGGAAATAAACCGTGGAAACCAGTCGAAGCACAGTCCCCTCTTCCATCTCCATCTGACCCGCCTGCTCCTCTAACAGATTGCCGGTCTGGCTGTTGACCCAGTCCTGCAATGCACGGCTATAGGCCTCGCTGCCCATTTTCCCCTGAAAGGAAGACGCATAATAATCATTTGCCAGTGCATCCATTGTATCCTGCCTGTACGTTATGTTTTCATTCATCCAAAAGGAGTTTGCAAGCAGGCGCGTTGTCAGGCCGTCCCGGCAATAACTGGCATTCCACAGCGCCTGGGCTTTCCCCCGAAGCGTCTCCACACGATCCTCATGCAAAAGGCCAAGAATCTGCCCGCGGCTCCCGCCATCGCTTACCTCCGCCAGAAGGCTTGATGCCAGATATACATTCAGCGGGGAATAGATGCGGTTTTTCCCTTTCTCCCCTTTTAAAAATGTATCCGCGGTTTCCAGGAAAAATTTCTCAAATCCCTCGCTGCATCCCTGTGATTTCATAGACCGCGCCTTTCGAGAATCACTCCACTTTCGGTACTCATCCATGTCATACTCACTGTCCGGATACTGCACCATATCCGGGTACTGGGGACTTGCAACCATATACTGTTCATTGGGCGTAAGGGATACATCTGTACTCCCCTGGTTATTTTGCACAATTTCCTTTTGTGTATGCTTCCCACCGGGCTTCTGATGCCGATACACCCCGTATATGCTGCCGCATAAGACTGCCACGCCGGCGACGGCGGCCCATGCCATGCGCCTGTACCGAGTTCTGCGCCCTGCCCCTGGCTGTCCTGATGCGGGTTTTCCTTCTTCCTGCGCCTGTCCATCCGTATTTCCCCGCATCTGCTGCGCTTCCTGCAATATGCCATCTTCTATCTGCCCAATCGCGTCCTGTAACTGTTCCTTCTTCATATGACAAAACCCTCCTTTTCCAAATATGCCTTCAGGTTCCTGCGTGTGCGGTAGAGGCTGCTCTTAATCTTAGACTCGCTATAGCGAGTATACTCTGCAATCTCGCTTAACGAATCCATATAAAAATAGCGGCACACAAACAGAACTCTCGCCTCCTTAGAAACCGTGCCCAGATATGCGCTGATTGCCTGCGCCAGCAGCCCAAGCTCCACCCTCTGCTGCGGCGTCTCTCCGCCTGATACGCACTCCTCCAGCTCCGACAGGGACAGAGCGTACTGCGAATGCCTTCTCTTGCGGCTATTCTTCTTACGGAATATATCTATGGATATCTGCCTTGCAATCTTCGCTAAATATGTGGATAAAGCCTGCGGCCTGTGCGGCGGCATGGATTTCCACGCGCTGTAATACGTGTCATTGACGCTCTCTTTGCTGTCCTCCATATCCAAAAGGATGTTGTATGCAATTTTAACCAGATACCTTCCGTACTTTTCCTGCGTCCGCGCTATCGCTGCCTCGTCACGGTTCCAATACAGCTCTACAATTTCCATATCCTCCATGTGAAAACCTCCCTTCTGCCGGATACTGATGTACTGACGCATTTATATCCGGCAGCACACTGGCCGCTCCCACAGCCCTTCATTGCCCGGTTCATACTATATCCCGTAAAAAAATGAATTGGGTTTCGCATATTTTCAAAATTTCTGAATCAATAACCCCGCTGCAAGCAGCGGGGCATGGAATTTGATATAGGAAAATAGCAGACACGCTCTAGTCCAACAAACAGCCTTCTTTATAAGAACACTCCAAATAACTTGGATTCTGATAATAAATATCCGTTTGAAAATCTGATATTTTGTCACTGATAAAAGAAGAAAATATCTTTAATAATTCATCAACTTCTTTTTCCGGCTCTGCGCAGTCCTCTATCATAATGCTATATAATTTTCCTATATCCAAAAAACTTGGAACTGGATATTTGCACTCTGTGATTGTGTCAAAACCACCCATCGCCCTTTTCCGGATGATCCCGTTCCTCGACACGTACAGACAA
>CANOFI010000050.1 GCA_947565255.1 uncultured Lachnospiraceae bacterium | reverse complement strand
AACGGAACGCTCATGATTAATATCATAAATAATGACAAAAACTTTCGTTTCATACATTCTGTCCTCCTGACTGTTCTGTTATTTATCGAAAATTGTATCATTTGCTTTTACAAAAATCAACAGTCTGTACAAAAATGGACGTTTTTATGACATATTTGACATAAATACCTGTTAAAAAATCATACCCCCTATTTATAACACATGCTCAAACTCCATAAACGCATCAATCTGCTCATAAATTAAATTCAGGGCATTTTCATAAAACACTCTGTCATCTGAGCGCACACCCAGCAGCTCAAACACGCCCCGCACGGTATTCGAGCCGGTAGCCGCCAATATTTTTTCAAATTTCGGCACAAAATCCGCCCCCTCTTTTTTATACATCGCCAGAAGCCCCTTGGAAAACAGCAGGGCAAACGGATACGGAAAATTATAGAAATGGAAATCCGGAAAATAATAATGCGGTTTACAAATCCACATATATTTGTGCTTTTCCTCACTCATGCCGTCCCCATACGCGAACTCCTGCGCATTTATCAGCAGTTCGTTAAGCTCATCCACAGTCAGGGGCGCCTCCATGCGTTTTTCAAACAAATTCGTCTCAAATGTATACCGGGCAAGAATTTCAATCAGCATCTGCGTCTCATTCAACAGGTCGTTTTCTAAAATTGCAAACCGCGTTTCCGGGGAAGCGCTTTCGAACAACGCGTCTGTCACCAGTGTCTGGCACAGAATGGAGGCAGTTTCCGCCATCGGCATCGTATAATCCGTATTCAGGATGGTCTGGCTGTTCAGCTTTTCATAATGATATCCGTGGCCGAGTTCGTGCGCAAGCGTCACCAGATTATAAAACGTGCCGGTGAAATTGATAAAAATACGGCTCTGTTTCATGGCGTGGATGTTGCAGCAAAACGCCCCGCTCACTTTTCCATCCCGCGGCTCCATGTCAATCCATCCGCTGTCAAATGCTTTTTTTGCATAATTTCCCAAATCGTCACTGAATGTATAAAACGTATCCAGAATGAATTTTTTTGCGTCCTCGTATGTAAAATGCAGGTCAAAATGCCCCATAGGCGCGTACAAATCATAAAACGGCAGCGCGCCCTTATGCCCTAAAAGCGCGGCCTTCTTCCGCAGATATTTTCGAAAATACGGCCTTGCGTCCACGATGGCAGAAAACATCGTATCTAACGTAGCTTTATCTATGCGGGAATCCAGAAGTGTCATGTCAAGCACAGAAGAAAACTTACGGAATTTTGCAATTGTAATCGCTTCTCCTTTAATTCCGTTCAGGCAGGCGGCCGATGCCTCCCGAATCCTGCGGTATGCCTTCAGTTCGCCGTAATATGCCGCTTTTCGCACCTCCTGCGACTGCGCGTAAGCCAGATTCCTTGTAACGGAAAGCGGCGTGGACTTCACGCCGCCACCGATATTTACATCCACCAACAGGGATGCGGTCAGCGTCTTATTCAGTTTTTCAAAGGAGTACGAGCCCGTCTCCTGCATTTCGCCCAGCAGCTTTTCCATCTCATCCGAAAGAAGGTGTCCGGACTGCTCCTTTAAATCGATAAGATAGAACATATGTTCTTCCAGAACCGGATGCCCCTTCACAATTTCTTCTATATTCTCCAACTGGTTTAAATACCGTAAAAATGGAATATTAATCCGGTTTAAGGACGGAATCAGAGCCGATATTTTTTCTTCTAATTTTTTCGCCGGCCCTTTCTCTTCATCAATGCTGCCGCGCAGGCGTGCAAAAGAAGACAGCTTTAACAGCAAATCGTTCAGTTCATTGGTCATTTCTATATGATACAGGAGTCTCCCGGCATCCTCCTTTGCTGCATCCTGAAAGCATGTTTTATATAATTGCGCTGTCGTCTCAATTAAATTCCGCACCCTGTTTAAATCATCCTTTAACGCCTTGCTGTCAAAAGAATCATAAATCAGGCTTAAATCCCAGCGAAGCTCCATACTATCCCCTTCCTTTCACATTGTCTATTATTCAGGCTTTGCGAAACTCGTCACTCCGAATAGAACTTCCGCAATTACCTATATTACTCCACCTCGGACTGTAGGAAAATGTATGTCTTTTTATTCCGGTCCATCACAATTATATCCACATTATTCAGCTGCACATACTGCTTAAAGTATGCCCCGTCAGGATAGCGCTCCAAAATAGCCGCAATCACATGAAGTGTGGAGCGGTCCTGATGGAATTTGGACGTAAAAAGGCTGTGATACCCCTGTGAAAAAAGTATTTTCCCTCTAAAATGACATGTCCCCTTTTCTGTCTGCTGTTTTACAACAACCACGTCTTCCACTGTCGGATCAAACTGCATCTGCACCTTCCCCTTTACTGAAAACTTTCGTATCCTACAATCTCCTCAATATATTGTTCAAGCTCTTTTTGCGGATTCTCTTTTTTCTGAAATTCTTCCATTTTTTCCGCCCTCATTTTTTCGGAAATGATATACTCTTCTATCTCATCCTCCAATATCGTCCAGTAATCGTCCTCGTCGCCATACCGTTTATATACCCTTCGGTATTGTGCCTCATCCGCCTTTTTTAGTTTCTTCTTCAAATCGCTTACAAACTCTTTGATTTCCTTCCCGCCTGCCGCCTTTCCATATTCCTTTCCGTGGTACGCCAATGCCTTTACTTCCTGCAGGATTGCAATCGCCTGTTTTTCATCGATTTCTTCTCCCATAATCTCATAGATTTCCCGAAGATGAATGACCTGCGTATTCTGAATGCTGATATGGGCGCCCTTTGACACGATTTTCACCCGTTCTGATTCGGCAACCGCCTCCTGGCTGTCATCCCAGATTTTTTTTACGAAGCCGGTTACTTCATCCAGCAGATTCACATTGGCTGTCAGAATGCTGATTACCAAAATGACCACAAGCGCCAGCCCAAAAAAGAGTTTTTCCTTTTTTGATTTCTTTTCCTGTTCTGTCAGTGTCTTTTTTTCTTTCATGCAACTCTCCTATGGACGGACCTGTCCGTTTCCATAAATAATATATTTTGTCGTTGTAAGCGCTTCCAGGCCCATCGGACCCCTTGCGTGGAGCTTCTGCGTGCTGATTCCGATTTCTGCCCCAAATCCAAATTCAAAGCCGTCTGTAAAGCGGGTTGAAGCGTTCACGTAGACAGCGGCCGCATCCACCTCGTTTAAAAACTGCTGCGCATTACCATAGTTGTTTGTAATAATTGCCTCTGAATGCTTAGTGTTGTAGCGGTTGATATGGGCAATCGCCTCATCCACGCTTTTTACGGTCTTCGCCGACAAAATATAGTCTAAGTATTCGGTTCCCCAGTCTTCTTCTGTCGCCTTTACCGCACTGGAAAGCACGTGGCAAACCGCCTCATCCCCGCGAATTTCCACAGCTCTGCCGCTCTTTTGGATGGTCTGCTGCAGCTTCGGCAGAAATTCCTGTGCAACGCTTTCATGGACAAGCAGAGACTCGCATGCATTGCAGACGCCGATACGCTGGGTTTTTGCATTGGTCACAATGTCGGCCGCCATATCCAGGTCTGCTGACTCATCAACATAGATATGGCAATTTCCGGTTCCGGTCTCAATCACCGGAATGGTGCTGTTTTCCACGACTGCGCGGATAAGCCCCGCCCCACCTCTTGGAATCAGGACATCTACATACTGCCGCAACTTCATAAATTGTGTCGCTGTCTCGCGGCTGGTATCTTCAATGAGCTGGATGGCATCCTCCACAAGGCCGCACTCTGCCAGCGCACCGCGGATGACCTCCACAATTGCCTGATTGGAATGAATCGCATCGCTGCCACCCTTTAATATAACCGCATTTCCGGTTTTAAAGCAGAGCCCGAACGCATCCGCCGTAACATTCGGACGCGCCTCGTATATGATTCCGATTACGCCGAGCGGTACCCGCTTCTGGCCGATTAAAAGGCCATTTGGACGCGGCTTCATCTGACTGACGGCCCCTATCGGGTCATCCAGCGAGGCAATCTGGCAAAGCCCCTGCGCCATCGCCTCAATTCTTTCCGGATTCAAGAGCAACCGGTCCACCAGCCCCTCATGCATCTGGTTTGCCCTTGCGTTGGCAATATCTTTTTCATTTGCCTCAATAATGTGCGACGCCTGCTCTGTCAGCCGCTTTGCGGCAAACGTAAGCAGCCGGTTTTTTTCACCAGCCGTTAAATTCCGCACCCTGCACTCCGCCTTTTTTGCATTTTGTCCAATCTGTGTCAGTGTCAGCATTTTATTTCCTCTCTTTCTGTGATGATTTCTTTCAGCGGCATATCATGCTCCTCAGCCGGCAGCACCTCAAGCACCTGAAAAGCATACGCGGCCGCATACGTTTCTATGTCTGGAAACCGCTTTAAATACCGGTCATAATAGCCTTTTCCATATCCAAGGCGCATTCCGTTTCTGGAAAATGCAACCCCCGGCACCAACATAAAGCCCTTCTGCCGTTCTGCCTTTTCCTGCCCCACAGGCTCTAATATTCCGAAATGTCCCCGTCTTACCTCTTCCATGCCCTTTACTACATAAAAATCCATCTCATTGCCGCAGACACGGGGCAGGGCAACGTTCTTATTGTGCTCCAGACAGCGCTTTAGCAGTTCTTTTGTCTGCACCTCGCCTTTGCAGTCCATATATAAAAAAATCCATTCCGCGGCCTGAAATTTAGGATGCGCCCATATTTTTTCCTGAATCATCCGGCTTTTTTCCTGCTGCTCCTCAAGGGGCATCTGTTTTCGTGCCGCCAGCATTCTTTTTCTAATGTCCGCCTTTGTTTCCATATTTCTCACCCAAATTCGTAATTGTGCCGTCCTCATTTTCAATGGAAATGTTATTGAGCTGCGCCTTTAAATTGGCGCGCACATTTGCTACAAATTCCTGTCTGAGAAGCGTCTGCTCTTCCCGCTCCTCAGGAGTCAGCCCTTTTTCCTTTGATTTTGCAGCCAGCTCATTGATGCGCTTTATTTTTTCCTCGGTCATTGTCTCACCTCTCTGTATTCGAACATATGTTCTTAAATTGCCGGTTCCATTCGCTTTTCTCTGCAATCCTCTCTATAATTTCTCTATAATTTCTCTATAATTTTTTTAAATATTTATAATTTTTCTACAAAATCAATCAGGTAAAAATCTTCCTTCTGATTTGATAAAAATAATGTGCCGCAGCCCTCTTCGATCCCTTCTACAATTCTGTGCAGAACAGAAACATCATTTCCATTGGCAATGATCATATCGGCTCCCGCGGCTGTCGCGATTCTGGCCGCTGACAGCTTTGTCGCCATGCCTCCGGTTCCCACGCTGCTCCCGGTTGTTTCCTTTCCCATGCCGAGCAGTTCTTCGTCCAGTTCTTCCACTACACTGATAAAACGCGCCTTCGGATTGCAGTTGGGGTCATCCGTAAACAACCCGTCAATATCGGACAGAAGGATGAGCAAATCTGCCCCCACAAGTGCAGCCACAATTGCCGACAGCGTGTCGTTATCCCCAAATTCAACCTCGTATGTGGATACCGTATCGTTTTCGTTGACAATGGGGATGACATCCATCTCCAAAAGCTTTGTGATCGTATTGTGCGCATTCATGCGGTTTAAATGATTCGTAATCGTATTTTTTGTCATTAAAATCTGTGCAGTTGTCTGGTTATACTCCGCAAAAATTTTTTCATATATCATCATCAGGCGTCCCTGTCCAATGGCCGCACACGCCTGTTTTTCCGCCATTGTCTCCGGCCGCCGCTTCATTCCCATTGTCTTTCTTCCAACCGCAATGGCGCCGGAGGAAACCAGAATCACATCTTTTCCCATATTGTGAAGATTCACAAGCTCCCGCACCAGACGGTCCAGCTTCACATGGTCCAGCATTCCCGTCTCGGAATGCGTCAGTGAGGAAGACCCGATTTTTACCACAATCCTTTTTTTATCCTTCAGCAGACTTCTTGCATTCATTTGACTCCAAAATTCCTTTCCTCGTCTCGTTTTTTCTATGTTACAACATTTGATACCCGCAGGGCATACTTTTTTGCAATCGCCTCTGCCACCTTCATTCCATCCATGCCTGCAGACATGATTCCGCCCGCATAGCCGGCACCCTCGCCGCATGGATACAACCCCTTTACGGCGCATTCAAACTGTTCGTCCCGCTCCACGCGCACCGGAGAGGACGTCCGGCTCTCCACACCGGAAAACAGACAGTCTTCCCTGTCAAAGCCTTTGATTTTGCGTCCAAACTGCTCCATTCCATCCTCCAGCGCCCGGCAGATATATTCCGGAAAAATTGCGCGTACATTGGCAAAGCAATGCTGTCCCTTCATCTGCGGTGAAACATCCAGACATGCCGTACTCGGCTTATTTTTCTTAAAATCTTTATACAGCTGAACCGGTATTTTCCCTTTTCCTTCCTCAAAAGCTGCTTCCTCGAGCCTTTGCTGAAATGCAATGCCGGCTAATGCGTCCCCGGACGGAAAATCCTCCGGCCCAACCGTCACAACAAGCGCGCTGTTGGCATTCTGGCCCGCACGGGCGCTGTAACTCATGCCGTTGACGGCAAGACGGCCCTCCTCGGAGGATGCATTGACAACGTAACCGCCGGGACACATGCAAAAGGAATACACGCCTCTTCCGTCCCTGGCCTTCGCTGTTAGTTTGTATGCCGCGGCCTCCAGATATTCCGCCGCCTCCATTCCATACTGGGATACGTTAATCTGTGCCTGCGGATGCTCCACCCGGACGCCCACCGCAAAGGCTTTCGCATGCATCGGAATTTCTCTTTTCTGCAGCATCGCAAATGTATCTCTCGCACTATGCCCAATGGCAAATACAGCAACGTCTGTCTGCAAAAGCTCTGTCCCGTTGATCACCAGCCCTTCCAGCTCGTTGCCCGCGCCATCTGGACTGTTTTTTATACAGATGTCGGTCACTTTGGCCCCAAACCGGACCTGCGCACCGTACGAAATCATTTCTTCCCGCATATGCTCTACAACTGTTCTTAGAACATCTGTTCCGATATGCGGCTTATTTTTATATAAAATGTGTGCCGGCGCACCGGCCCTTACAAATTCTTCCAGTACTTTTGTATTCCTCCCCGAAACGTCCCTGACCAATGTGTTTAATTTGCCGTCTGAAAATGTGCCGGCGCCGCCTTCCCCAAACTGTACATTAGATTCGGGATTCAGGCGGCCTCCTGCCCAGAACTGCTCCACGTCCTTTTGTCTGGTTCTTACATCCTGACCGCGTTCCAGAAGAATTGGCCGATATCCGGCCCTTGAAAGCATCAGTCCGCAAAACAGTCCTGCCGGACCCATTCCTACAATCACCGGACGGCGCTGCAATTCCTTTTCTCCCGCTTTGGGAAATACATAAGGTTTTTCTTCGGCCAGCGAAACATTTTTATTTTTACAGTCCCGCAGAACCTTTTTTTCGGAAACACCACCATTTAACGTAACGTCCACCGTGTATACAGTATACAATTCCGGTTTTTTCCTTGCATCGACAGATTCTTTTTTTATCTTATAGGAAAACGCTCCGTCTTTTAAGCGCAGCGCTTTTTTTATGGCTTTTTCAATCTGCGCTTCGCTGTGCGGAAGCGCAAGCTTTAATTGTGTAATCCGTAACATCTCATCCGCCCTTCGCCGCATGAAGGCCGGCCACGTAGCCGCTCGCCCATGCCCATTGCAGGTTATAGCCGCCGCATGCGCCGTCCACATCCAGAATTTCACCTGCAAAATACAATTGCTCTGTCTTTTTTGATTCCAGTGTTTTCTCTTTTAACTCTTCTAACAGAACGCCGCCGCTGCACACCTGTGCATGCTCAAATCCATTTGTTTTGGAGATCGAAAAGGTCATGTCCTGCACTTCCTGACACAGGGATTTCCACTGTTCTTCATTCAGTGCATCCACCCTGGCATTTTTATCTGTTTTCGTCCCACCTGGTATGCCCACTCTGGCATTTTTTTCTGTTTTTGTCCCACCCGGCGCGTCTATTCCGGCATTTTTATCTGCTTTCATCCCATCCAGCGCCGCTTTTATATATTTTTCATGGTACATGCCTGTAAAAAAAGTATTCAGGCTCTTATACCCCAGCCTTGCCCTTCTGTCCTCCAACGCTTCTGTACCGGCTGACGGACGAATCTGCAGCATGACCGCTTTTCCTGCATCCAGCGCCCGCGCCGCCTGTCCGCTGACCTGAAACACCGGAATACCGGAGAGACCGTTTTTTATAAACTGTACCTCTCCATGCTCTCTGGCGCAGACCGCTCCGTCCACAAGCAGCACGGCGTCTGCCTCCATCCTGAGACCGGCAAGCTTTGGAAGTCTTTTATCTGTACTCAAAAGCTGCACAAGCGCCGGAAGCGGCTTTTTTACCTGATGCCCAAGCTGGCCTGCCAGCGCATACCCGCTCCCGTCAGAGCCGGTTGCCGGAGCTGCCATGGAACCGGCAGCAATGATAAGCGCATCTGCCTCATAACAATACCCCCGCGTCTGTATCGCAAACTGTCTGTCTTTTTCAATCCGCTCCACCATAATATTGCAGGCAAACTTTACACCGAGCCGTTCCGCCTCCTGACGGAGCGCCTGTGATATGGCCTGCGCCTGAGCGCTTTGCGGATAATAATAGCCGTCCCTGCACTTCGGCACAATGCCCAGCTCCTCAAAAAAAGCGAGCGTCTGCCGATGGGAAAACTGCCCTAAAATATCCCGCACATAATCCGGAGAGGTGGTGTGGTAATTCGAAAGCGCCTGATTTTCATTTGTAAAATTACACTTTCCGCTGCCGGTCAACTCTATTTTTCTGCCGCTTTTTGACGTCCGCTCTAAAATCGTCACCCTGCAGCCTTCCCTTGCGGCCGTAACCGCCGCCATCATTCCTGACGCTCCGGCTCCAATTACAATGATATGCCTTTTTTTCTGCATACTTGTCCTCTTTCATCCTCTTCTATCTGGAACATGCCACGACCTTCCTTCGCGCCGCACACGCTAAAACCTGATGATGCCTGTTTAAACCTGATGTCACCGGAGATGTCCGGTTGTGTCAGTGTGCACCCTTCTCTTCAATCACTTCTACAAATTCATCCGGATGTGCCTTTCTGTATTGCCTTTTGCTGTTTGTGGCATGCAAAAGACATCCAATGCTTAACATACCGTCTGCAATGAGCAGAATACAGAGATACAGAGGAACCCGGTCCTTTTCCCTGAACCACGCCGCATCCGGCATGACCAGTACAATCCCGCTCAGCACAACAATGACAAGTCCGATAATAAAATGCCGGCTCCAGGCCTTATCCTGCATTCCAACCAGATCCATCGCCTGCTGCATCTTAAAAATACCGCTGACAAGCACAACTGCCGCCAAAAACTGCGGAAAAATATCGCTGATATCTTCTTTCCGCACCATGACAAATATCCCGGCCAGCACCATAAACAATGTTACTGCAAATTCGGCAGACTGATGATTTTTGTACTCTGCCTTTGCAAAATAGAGAATCATCATAATAGCACCCGCAATTAAAAGCACGGCACCCACCACGCTGCAAAGCCCCGTCAGGGTGAACTTGGGATTGATAATCAGAATAATCCCCATAATCAGGCTTACAACGCCCAAAATCAAATAGCTTACCGCATTCAGTCTTCCAAATTTATTTCTCATGCTGCATCACACCTCTTCTCCTATATAATAAAATCCTCTGCATTCTTTTAATCTGACTTTTCTTAACGTTCCAATCATCGATGCATCCCCCGGAAGGTGCACAACAGAATTATTGCCAAGCCTTCCTGTTACAAAAGCGGAATTCTGCCGGTTGATTTCTTCAACTAAGACCTCCTGCACCGCGCCCTCCAGCTTCCCTGCCTCCTCCTGTGCAATCCTCTGAACCTGAGTCAACAGACGGTCGAACCGGTCTTTTACGACCTCGTCCGGCACCTGGTTCTCCATAGCCGCCGCCGGGGTTCCGGTCCGTTTTGAATAAATAAAGGTAAATGCGCTTTCAAACCGGACTTTTGAGACAACCTGCATTGTCTCTCTGAAATCTTCTTCCGTCTCACCCGGAAATCCAACGATGATATCGGTTGTAATTGCCATATCCGGAATTTCACGCCGGATTTTTGCCGCTAATTCCAGATATTTTTCCTTATCATACCTGCGGTTCATTTTCTGTAAAATCGCGCTGCTTCCCGACTGCAAAGGCAAGTGGAGATGTCTGCATATTTTTTTTGACTGCTTCATGACCGCAATCAGCTCGTCCGATAAATCCTTTGGATGGGACGTCATAAAACGGATTCTTTCAATCCCCTCAATCTGCTCTACTTCCTGCAAAAGCTGCGCAAATGACATGGGCTTTTCTAACTGTTTTCCATAGGAATTTACGTTTTGTCCAAGGAGCATAATTTCGACCACACCGTCAGCCGCCAGCTTTTTTATCTCTTTTATAATTTCCTGCGGGCTGCGGCTTCTCTCGCGCCCCCGCACATAAGGCACAATGCAGTAGCTGCAGAAATTATTGCACCCAAACATAATGTTGACGCCTGACTTAAAGCCATATTTTCGTTCACAGGGAAGATTTTCTACTATTTTGCCGGTGTCCTTCCAGATATCTACCACCATGCGCCCCGCATGCAGGCTTGTATAAAACAATTCTGCAAATTTGTATAGGTTATGGGTTCCAAAAATCAAATCCACAAACCGGTAGCTTTTCTGAATCTTTTCCACCACCTCCGGCTCCTGCATCATACACCCGCACAGTGCAATTTTCATATCCGGATTCTTTTTTTTCAGTCCGTTTAAATACCCAAGCCTTCCGTATACCTTCAGGTTCGCATTTTCTCGCACGGTACATGTGTTGTAGATTACAAAATCGGCTTCCTCCTCCTGTGTCATTTCAAAACCAATCTGTTTCAGGATGCCGGACAGTTTTTCTGAATCCCTTGCGTTCATCTGGCAGCCGAACGTTTTTGTACAGCATTTTAATTTTCTTCCCGTCTCCTGCTCCTTCCCGGCCGCCCACTGCCTGCACTTTGCAATGTAGTAATACTGGCGTTCCGGTTCCCTGTCAACAGAAGGAGGGGACTGCGTCAAATCTATTTTATGTAAATCGATTTCATTGTACATTTTTCTTATTTTTTTCCTTTTCTACTATACAGTTTTCTATCATATTCCCATATATCTACCAATAATACTATACTTTGAAATCACTGTTTTGTCAATCAGAGAATGAATTCAGGAATGTGAAATATTCGCATCCGCACACGCAAAGAAACCGGAACAACAAGTTGTTCCGGTTTGTCTCGTAAATAACTCTATGAATCCAATCTAGTTATATTTACGCTTTCTAGCTGCTTCAGATTTTTTCTTACGCTTTACACTAGGCTTTTCATAATGCTC
>CANOFI010000049.1 GCA_947565255.1 uncultured Lachnospiraceae bacterium | reverse complement strand
AGTTTCTCTTCGTCTGACTCACATTCTTCCAGTTCCCGTTCATGGTTAAAGATACATTTACCTTATTCAGATAATTAAATGCTTCGGCAAGTTCAAACTGTCCCATACCAAAGGCATCATAGCGCGCCGTCTGTGTCTTATTCACATTATTTATCATAAAGATTCCCACTAAAGATATAATGGTCAAAGCAATAAGCTGGACTGCTGCAAATATAACCAGTCTGGTCTTCACACTCCAGTTCTGTTTCTCTTTGTTTTTCATGATGATTATTCCTCCGTTTCTATTCTTCTTCGCTCTTTAACTCTTCCATAGCTTCAAGGTCTTCCATATCTTCCTCTTTTATTAACTTCTCGGGATCAATCAAAAGTTTCATCGTATCCTCTGTCTTAGCCAGGCCATATACATATTTGTTCTGCTCAGAACTGCTGCGGCTAAGGGATGGCGGCGGAACAATATCCTCTTCCCGAATCGTATCCACCTCCGCGATTTTCTCAACAATCAGCCCGATGACAATCGATTTTACATTGATGACAATAATGCACGTCCGATCGTTATATTCAATCGGATCCATTTTGAACCTCGCCCGAACATCAATCACTGGGATAATCTTACCGCGAAGATTAATCAGCCCCTTAATATAATCCTCTACTTCCGGAACTGCCGTGATTGGCTGCATCATGATAATCTCATTAATATAACTGATACTAATGCCGAAGAATTCTTTTCCCGTTTGAAATGTCATAAACTGACCCTTCTGAGTATCCTCTGCGAGCAGTTCCTCTTTCTTTATATCTGCCATTTGCTAACTCCTTTCTTCGTCCTGTATCAGCCCGGCAATATCTAAAATAAGTGCAATACTGCCATCCCCAAGCTGTGTACAGCCCGATATTCCTTTGACCTTCTTCACATACGAAGGAATCGGTTTTACAACAATTTCCTGTTCCTGAATCAGCTTATCGATCAGGAGACATACCTGCTCCCCTTCATGCTCCAGCACAACGACAATTCCATCCTGCACCTGAACCTGCGAATCAGAAAGCTGATATTTCTGACCAAGCCGTATAAATGGATACGGCTGCTCCCTTAATACAATATACTCTTCACCGCCCGGCTCCTGCACAATCGCATCTTCAGTCAGCCTGATAAATTCCTTTACGGAAGCTGTCTCAAGCACAAAGCGGGAATTTCCTACCTGTACGACAATACCGTTTATAATCGCAAGCGTCAGGGGGATCACCAGCGTCATCTCCGAACCATGCCCCTCCTGACTGTTAATCTCCAGTCTGCCGCCGATCGACTGAATATTCTTCACCACGACATCCATACCGACGCCACGCCCGGAATACTCTGTTACTTCTTCTTTTGTAGAAAAACCTGGCAATGTAATAAAACGGTAAATTTCATTGTCAGTAAAATCTGTGATTTCCTTATCTCCTATCAGACCATTATTTTTGGCCTTCTCATATAACTTCTCTTTTTTCAGGCCTTTGCCATCATCCCTTACACTGATATACACTTTACCGCCTTCATTTTTAGCCTCAAGTGTAACCTTGCCTTTTTCAGGCTTGCCCAGCGCGGTGCGGTCCGCCGGGTCCGACTCAATGCCGTGGTCCATGGAATTTCTCACAAGATGCATCAGAGGATCCGAAATATGTTCAATAATATTCTTATCCACCTCCGTACTCTCTCCGATTACCTCAAGTTCCACATCCTTGCCAAGCTTCTTTGAAATATCGAAGACAATACGGCGCATTTTCTGAAATACATTTGTCAGCGGCATCATCCGCATCGACATGATGACTTCCTGAAGCTCCGTCGTAATCTTTGACAACTGCGCGGAAGCCTTCTGGAAATTTGTCAGGTCCAAACCCGGAACCTGCAGATCCGGATTCTGCAGTACAACCGCTTCCGCAATCACAATCTCACCAATCAGATCCATCAGTGCATCCATCTTCTCTACGTTCACACTGATAATACTCTGCTTTTTCGGCTGATTCTTCGCCAGAGTTTTGCCCTTACCGGTTTCCTTACTCTTAACTACATAATCACCTGGCTTAACTGCTTCTTTTTCTTTCTCCTTATCCGGTTCCTTTTTCGGCTCCTCGCCGCCGAGGTCAATCGATATCGGCTCACTTACATCAGTCGAAATTTCTGCAAGACCTTTGCCGAACTGTTCTGCCGTGATTTCTTCTATATCAATGCTCTCAGCCTCGACGCTGTTTATCAGTCCCACAATTTCATCTGTATCACTTTTGGTCTGCAGAAGCATGTAAAAACCTTCTGCCAGAATTACATCTGCACTCTCTTCATTTGTAATAATATCTTCCGGCGTATACAACAAATCCTCCGCTATATCCTTCAACGCATAGGTTGCGGAATACGCCCGTATGTTACTCATCTCCGTATCATTTCTGTAATGAATCACAATTCGATAGAAATGGCTCTCTTCGCTCGCCACCGGCGCAATATAGAACTGGCTCGGTTCCTTGTGCTTATTCTCCTTCGGAAGCCGAATGCCCTGCTCTTTTATTTCACCCTTTAAGCGCTTTAGAAATTCATCCAAATCCGCCACTATCTCTGTCTCATCACCGTCTGCCTTATCTCCTTCACGAATTTTATCCATTTCACCACTGATAAAATCAGATACAGCAAGCACCTTCTGCACAAGTTCTACATGAGGAACATTTTCCGGCTGAGACTCCCTTAAGTAGTAGAATACGTCTTCCAGCTTATGGGACACCTTCGTGATATTATCATACAGCATGATTCCTGATGAACCCTTGATTGTATGCATGGTTCGGAAAATCTCATTGATATCAGCCTCATCGAAGCAGTCGGCATCCTGCTTCTCCAGAATGATGCCTTCCAGATTCTCCAACAGCTGACCGCTTTCATACAAAAACATATCAAGCATTCCATCCATGTTAAATTCTTCTGCCATATTTTATCCTTTCCTCGCAGATTGCAACCAAAGCGCAATTCTGCATATTGATAGATAACCGTCCTATTAAGCCGAATCTAAATTAACTCCAGACGCTTAAGCACCTGCTCAAACTTCTCTACATCAATCGGCTTCCCAGAATAAGCTTCACAGCCCAGTTCAAAGGCCTTTTTCACATTTCGCTCTTCATTAAGCGCGGTTGTCATTATAATCTTTACCCGCTTATCCTGAGGTATTTTCCGCTCTGCTTCAATATCACGGATCGCTTTTAACACCTGATATCCGTCCAAAACCGGCATCATGACATCAAGACATATCAAATCATAGGGTTCGCCATCCTCCAATGCCATCATATAAGCGCCTACGGCTTCCTCTCCGTCCACCGTTACATCACATTCTCCATACTGGGACAAATGCTTATCCATGAATTTACGGCTGGCAAAATCATCCTCTGCCAACAAAGTCTTCATATCCTCACCTCCTTTCAAAAGTTCAGTCTTTCGCTGTTATTTTAACAGACCATATACTTTTCCCGCAATGGCCGTCAGAGACAGCTGATACTGTACAGCTCCAATATCATATGCAACCTTCGGCATTCCATATACGACACAGCTTGCCTCGTCCTCACCAATTGTCGGACTGCCTGCCTGCCTCATGGCAAGAAGTCCCTTTGCGCCGTCTCCGCCCATGCCGGTTAATATAACGCCAATTGCCTTTTTGCCGGCAACCCTGGCTACAGAGTTAAACAGTACATCCACCGACGGGCAGTGTCCGTTCACCCTCTCTGTACCCCTGCATTCCACCTGGAAACTATCGCCTACCTTCACAAGACGCATCTGCTTATCTCCCGGTGCAATCAGCACCTGTCCGGGCATTACCCTGTCTCCTGTCACGGCTTCTTTCACCGCTACCTGGCATTGATTATTCAACCGGTTCGCATACATTTTGGTAAATCCCGGAGGCATATGCTGTACAATGACCACACCCGGAATGTCCCGGCGAAACTGTCTGACCACCTCATAGATTGCTTCCGTACCGCCCGTGGAAGCGCCAATTGCAATAATGCGGTCTTTAAACGTCGGATTCACGCTGTCGCCCGTATTGAAAGTTTCAGCGTGCTTCATGCTTCCCACCTTGGCCGTTGAAGCAATCTTTACTTTTGTCACAAGCTCCTGCTTTAAGAAATTACTGAGACTCGCCCGGTCAAGATTGGAGGGCTTGTTGACAAAGTCTACCGCCCCTGCCTCCAGTGCGTCAAACACCTTATCATTTAAGGAACTAATCATGACAACTGGCAGCGGATACTGCGGCATAAGCTTTCTCAGAAACTCAATTCCGCTCATCCTCGGCATCTCCACATCCAGAGTCATAACATCCGGCTTGTATTGAATAATCGCATCCCTGGCCTCAAACGGATCCCGAACCTGCGCTACCACCTTAATATTAGGATCCGATTCCAGACTCTGCACCAAAAGATTACGAAATAAAATTGAATCATCTACAACTAATACTCTTAACTGTTTCATACTCTCATTCCTTTTTTCTGTATATTGAAGGTTGCACATAACTAAATTTTGTTTTTGCTTTATTCAGGGATTCTGTTGTTCCAATAAACAGATACCCTCCCGGTTCCATAAATTCATATATTTTATCAATCAGCTGATACTTTACATCATCTGGAAAATAAATCATCACATTTCGCAAAAATACAACATGGAACCTCTTTTTAAACGGAAACGGATCCATCAGATTAAAACGCCGGTAAATCACCTGGTTTTTCAACTCATCCTTTACCTGATACTGTTCCGCACTGATTGACTTGAAAAAACGTCTCTTCCATTTCTCCGGCAGCGGATCCACCACTTCCTTGAGATATACGCCTTTCACTGCATGCTTGAGCACTCTGGTAGATATGTCCGTGGCAAGCACCTTGGTATCCCACATCCTGTGCTCCAGACCAAAATAATCCATGAGCAGCATCGCAAGCGTATACGGCTCCTCTCCGGTTGAGGACGCACCAGACCAAATCCGCAGGTCTTTATTCCTTGCCTCCCGATTTTTCAGATAAGGCAGAACCACCTTTTCCATATACTCAAAATGCACATTCTCTCTCATAAAATATGTATGATTGGTCGTCAGTACATCAATCAGGCTTTTTGCCTCTTCGCCCTGGGGATCCTTATCTACCTTGGACATAAAATCTTCAAAGGAATCATATCCATTCCGCAAAAAATAAGTTTCCAGCCTTCCATTTACCAAAACTCTTTTCTGGCTTAAATCAATTCCATAGTGACTCTTGACATAGGTCACTATACGGTTAAATTCTACATCTGTTAACACCTTTCGTCACCTGTTCCGTCTTTTTTTCTCGTTCATCTTCCTGATTTGAAACCTGCTGCTGCGCAGCTGCAGTCTCCTGCATTCTATTTCGGACAAATCGCGCCTGTGTGCATCAGTCTGTCCGCAACTGTTTTAAAATTTTGTTAAACACCTCCACAATCCGGGGAGCATAGGCGGTTCCGCTTCCTTCATTAATCTTTTGGATGCAGGCTTCCACCGGGCAGCCCTCCTGATTATTTTTTCCTCCCGCCAGAGCTTCAAAATCATTGACAATCCTTGTAATTCTGGCAGCCAGGGGGATTTCTTCCCCTTTGACACGTTCCGGATACCCTGTGCCATCCCAGTTTGCATGATAATAGCGGACAATTGAAATTGCCATATCCAGAAAATGGCTGTTGTTGGTTCCCCCGCTGATATCCTCCAGGATTTTCACGCCTTCTTCTGCACGTAATCTCATGACCTCTCTGCATTTTTCTTCGGAACTGTCTTCCTGTATCAACACACTGTCAGGCAGCACAAGACTCCCTATATCGTGAAGCATGGCTGCCACTCCAATGGTTTCTATAAATTCAT
Source organism: uncultured Lachnospiraceae bacterium (assembly GCA_947565255.1). Taxonomy (GTDB): domain Bacteria; phylum Bacillota; class Clostridia; order Lachnospirales; family Lachnospiraceae; genus JAAVZI01. The sequence continues at coordinate 5,567 of CANOFI010000049.1, read as the reverse complement.
CTGTAATCCGGTCCTCATATTCAGGAATAAACTGAAGGCTCTGTGCGAGAAGATGACAGTTTTCACCAACTGTTTTCAGATGACTCCCGCTATGGGCATTTCTCTTTTCCACAATCCTTGACAGCGCCTTCAGAACATGCTCCATTTCCTTTTCAATCTGTCTTTTCTGGTCTTCGACCATCCGGTGCATCATCCGGTTGTAATCTTCCATCTCCTGTTTAATCCGGTAGCTGTTTAACTGGTTATTCACCCGCATAACAACCTCCGTCGGTTCAAACGGCTTCGGAATAAAATCTACGGCACCTGCCTGAAACGCCTCTTTTTTCTCTTCTCTTGAATCTGCCACCGTAATAAATACAAACGGAATCTCTCTTGTCCTCGGATTACTTTTCAACAATCTGCAAAATTCCAGTCCATCCATACCCGGCATGGAAAAATCGGATAAAATGAGCTGCGGCATTGTTTCATTCATAATATCAAGCGCTTCCTGTACATTCAGTGCACAAAGCGCTTCATAGCCTTCTGCCTGCATAATATTTTCCAATATCTTCACATTCACACTCAGGTCATCCACAATTAAAATTTTAGGTGTTTCCTTTTTTCTCTGTTCAAAAACCATTCCTCCCGGCGCCCCTTTCTATTCTGCAAGCCTTTCCTGCAATGCAGCTTTCACCTGTTCATAGGCAGCAATGCTTTTTTCATAATTTTCTTTTCGGATTGCCATCCCAAGTCTCAAAATAGGTTTTTTCATATCGCCATCCGGGCTGTCGGTCAGAGCCTTTATGGTCTCCATCAAAGTCTCCGCTTTGTCCCACGAACCAAGCTCAATCGAAAGAATCAGTTTTTCCATTCTCTTTTTCAACTCTTCTTTATTTTCTTCAGAGCCGAATTTCAGGATATTGTCCTTTGCTTCCTGCTCTCTTTCCACAAGCAGGTTGCTCCATTTTTTCTGAATCTCGCTCAGGGCCCCGTTCTCTTTTGCAGCCTGGCCGGTTGAGAGCTTAATATTAAAAGAAAAGCAACTTCCCTTTCCTTTTTCACTTTCCACATGAATCGTTCCATTCATCATTTCCACCAGCTGTTTCGTTATGGAAAGCCCAAGGCCGGTTCCGCCAAAACGTCTTGTAATGGATGCATCAGCCTGCCGAAAGCTCTGGAAAAGCTGATTCTGCTCTTCCCTGGAAATACCAATCCCGGTATCCCTCACCATGAAAAACAGTTCCACCTCATCATCGACCTGCATCGTTTTGCTCACATCCACGCTGATTTGCCCTACAAGCGTAAATTTCACCGCATTGGAAAGCAGGTTATTCAGTATTCTGACAATCCGCAGTTCATCTCCGACTAGAAACCGCGGAATACTCTCATCTATGTATACGCTGATATGAAGCTCTTTTTTGTTAATTTCCGCCATATGGTGGCAAGCACCTGGTCCATCATCTGATAGAAATCAAATTCACTTTCCTCAATCGTAAACTTTCCTGCTTCCATTTTGGAAAAATCTAAAATGTTGTTGATGATGGCCGACATATTGTCACAACAGTACAGGATAATTCCAAGCGTTTTTTTCTGTTCTTCATCCTGCACACTCTCCAGCAGATTGGTCACCTGCCCTTTAATTCCATTGACCGGCGTACGAAGCTCGTGGGTGACATTAGCGGTAAATTCATTCCTTACCTTCTGGTTCGTCTCCCCTTCTTCCTTCAGCCGCTGAATTTTAATATCCATGTTCTTACGCTGTGTAATGTCTTCGGCAAAAAGATAATTCACCCCGGCCTCCGCCTCAACAAAACGGAATGCTACAGGAAAACAGGAGCTGTTCTTCCGGTACATGGCAGTCTCTTTCTTCCCTGTAAACTTATTCAGGTCAAAGGGTAAAAATGTCCCGTTTCCCTGTTGAAATTCCTGCCAGAAAATTTTGGACATACCGCATTCATGCAATTCTTCCTCCGTATAACACAGTTTTTCTCTGGCAGCGCGGTTTCCAAATAAAATCTTTCCAGTCTGGTCAAAAGCAATCACAATTTCAAGTATCTCTTCAATTATTAATGGGTCCATCCAACTATTGTCCATATGATTCCTCACTTTATATTTCTCCAGCCGTAATTATATCATGCATCTGCAATTCATGATCGCCATCCGCCGCTCGCCGAATAAATACACTTATTCTACTCGCTAACGTTCATTATATCATAATAGAAAAAAAAAATCAATCTATTGTTTGCTTGAGTTTCCGTTATTTTCAAGCAGAACCACCGCCGGCAGTTCTGCATAAATCCGGCTTTTTAATATGTTTTCTTAAGGCTGTTCATCCATTGAAATTCCTTATTTTAACAACGACCAGCCAATGCTGTATTTTCTGTATGAAGAAAAAATAACCTGCAATATTGCGCAAGGCTATCTTTTCTTCCTTATTTTTCATTCATTTTGCGCTTTACTTCCTCAAGTTCCGTAAATACTACTTCATTCAGCACCTTAATATAGGTTCCCTTCATTCCGGATGAACGTGACTCAATCACGCCGGCACTCTCGAATTTGCGGAGTGCATTGACAATCACAGAACGCGTAATTCCCACACGGTCTGCAATCTTGCTGGCCACAAGCACGCCCTCCGCGCCATCCAGTTCTTCAAAAATATGTGTAATCGCCTCAAGCTCAGAAAAGGACAGGGTCCCGATTGCGGATTTGACAATCTGTACCTTCCGCATGCTCTCGGTATTCTCCTCATTCACCGAACGCATCATCTCCAGTCCGACCACTGTTGTGCCGTATTCACTCAGGATAATGTCATCAATTTCATACTGGCTGTTACATTTGTAGAGAAACAGGGTGCCCAGCCGCTCCCCGGCGATGTCAATCGGTATGATAATCGCCTGATATTTATTCACACCTTCTGAAACAAATCCCAGTGTCTGAAGATTCACATTCTCCTTGGTAGAAAGAATTCCGAGCAGACGGTCGTTCAAAAGCGGGTCAATGTGTCCTCCAACCTTATCGTCAATTAATTCTGTAATCTCCTCGATCCCTTCGCAGATGCTTACTCCAAGCACCTTCCCCTTCTTGCTGATAACCAGTATATTTGAATCCAGTATTTCTGTCAGGACTTCACAAATATCATTAAAAATCACCTTCGAAGAACTGTTGTTATGCAACAGTTTATTGATTTTTCTCGTTTTGTCTAATAATTGAACACTCATAAACATCCTCCTGCCTTTCTATTTTCCCACCCATAATATTTTGTGGAATTTTACAGTTGCATTCTCACAGCGTCTTTTATGTCAGTATACAATTATCATAACATAGTCCTATTTAAAAATCAACCAATTTGTGCATAAAATTTGCAAATTATCTATCAATTACACTATTTTTATAAGAATATCTTTATTTTTCTGAACAAATCTTCTTTTTAGGGGTATTTATTTTTCAATAGCCTCTTGTTTCTGCGCCTGTTGTACAAATCCGCAGTTTTCTGTATCCATGCAAACCAGCTTTGCGCCTTTTTCCAGCATTACACCACCGCATTTCGGGCATTTTTCGGCGGACGGCTTCTGCCATGTCATAAATTCGCAGGCCGGATTATCGATGCAGCCATAGTATTTTCTGCCTTTTTTTGTCTTTTTCATTACAACGTCTTTGCCGCAATTCGGACAGCTGATTCCGATTTTCTCAAAATACGGCTTTGTATTGCGGCATTCGGGAAATCCCGGACATGCGAGGAAACGACCGTGCGGCCCATATTTAATTACCATATTGCGCCCGCATTCCTCACAGATTTCTTCTGTCACTTCATCTTCAATTTTAACTTTTTCCAATTCCTTTTCCGCTATGCTGACCGTCTCATCCAGGTCTGGATAGAAATTGCTGACAACTGTTTTCCAGTCGATGACCCCCTCACCGATTTTATCGAACAATTGTTCCAGATTTGCCGTAAAATTCACGTCAACAATGCTTGGAAACACTTCTTTCATAATCGAATTTACGACTTCCCCAAGCTCTGTCACATACAAATTTTTATTTTCTTTTGAGACATACCTTCTTGCAATAATTGTCGAAATTGTCGGCGCATACGTACTTGGCCGTCCAATCCCCAGCTCTTCCAGCGCCTTTACCAGTCCTGCCTCCGTATAGTGCGCCGGCGGCTGGGTAAAATGCTGCTTTGGGTCCAGTTCTTTCAGCGTCACCTTTGTCTCTTTATCCACCTTTTTTAAGATACGGTTGTTTTCCTCTTTTTCCTCATCATTCTGGACATAAACAGACATAAAGCCGTCAAATACGAGCTTTGATGCCGCAATCGTAAAAATGTAATCTCCTGCAGCAACCCGGATAGATGTCGTCTCGTACTCTGCCGCCGACATCCTGCTTGCTGTAAAACGCTTCCAGATTAGCTGGTAAAGCCGGAACTGGTCCCTGCTCAACGATTCTTTTACCTTAACCGGGGTTCTTGCAATATCGGTAGGACGAATCGCCTCGTGGGCATCCTGTATTTTCTTTCCTGTTTTTTTCACATCTAACTGCCCGGCTACATATTTTTCACCAAATGACGCATCAATATAGGCGCTCGCCGCGTCCTGGGCCTCATCCGAAATGCGGGTGGAATCTGTACGAAGATACGTAATCAGGCCGACCGTCCCTTCGCCCCTGACATCTATGCCCTCGTATAACTGCTGTGCAATGCGCATGGTTTTCTGTGTGGCAAAATTAAGCACCTTTGACGCTTCCTGCTGCAGTGTGCTTGTGGTAAACGGCAGCGGGGCTTTTTTCGTGCGGAAAGCTTTTTTGACTTCTGCAATTTTATAGCGTTTTCCCTTTAGCCCCTTTTGTATCGTTTCCAGCTGCTCTTTTGTATGAATCTGGATTCTTCCGTTTTTATCGCCGTAGAACTTTGCCGTCATCGGCTTTTTTTCGCCCTCTAACTGCAGCTGCGCATCCAGGGTCCAGTATTCTTCCGGAATAAAGGCATTGATTTCCTCCTCCCGGTCGCAGATAATCCGAAGCGCCACGGACTGTACCCTTCCCGCGCTCAGTCCTCTCTTGACCTTGGCCCATAACAAGGGACTGATCCGGTATCCAACCATACGGTCCAGCATACGCCTTGCCTGCTGCGCATTCACAAGGCTCATATCAATTTCCCGTGCTTCTTTTATCGAAGCTTTGACTGCTTTTTTAGTAATCTCATTAAAGCTGACCCGGTACATTTTCTTTTCGTCCAGCTTCAATGCCTTTGACAAATGCCATGAAATGGCCTCTCCCTCCCGGTCAGGGTCTGTCGCCAGAAATACTTTATCTGCTTTTTTTACCTCTTTGCGAAGACTGGCCAGCAATTCTCCCTTTCCGCGGATCGTAATATATTTCGGTTCGTAGTTATGTTCAAAATCTATCCCCATCTGACTTTTGGGGAAATCCCTCACATGCCCATTCGAAGCCACAACCTGGTAATTGCTTCCCAAAAACTTTTTTATTGTTTTCACTTTTGCGGGGGATTCCACGATTACTAAATATTTTGCCATGTCTTTTTCCTCTACATTTCTCACTATATTGAATCTGCAATATCCGTCGCTGTCTCTTTT
>CANOFI010000048.1 GCA_947565255.1 uncultured Lachnospiraceae bacterium | reverse complement strand
TTTTTTTTAAATAACCGGACATATGTTTCCTGTACGGCGTCCTCCGCGTCAGAGTGGTTATTCATATGAGAAAAAGCAATACGGAAAAGAAGGGAACGATATTGTTCATACGCTTCCTGACTCTGGTTCATAACGTTATGTTAACACCCTCCTTTATGTAAAGATTTTTTATTTTCTGGTATTAATACGATTTGCAGCGCGAAAAAGTTTCATTTCTATCATTTTATCATAAAAAGAATAAAAAAAAACTATTGAAAATTAATGTAAAGTGGTTTATAGTAGTAAATAAGTGGTGGGAAGTGGAGAGAAATGGTTATAAAGTGGAGGAGTGTGGCGGAATCCTCCATAAGGGAGAAGGTGAACGGATGTTTATAGGTGAATACAGTCATTCCATAGATGCAAAAGGACGTCTGATTGTTCCGGCAAAACTGCGTGAGCAGCTTGGTGAAGAATTTGTTGTGACCAAGGGGCTGGACGGCAGGTGTCTGTCTGTGTATCCGATGGAAGAGTGGAAAAACTTAGAACAAAAAATTCGTTCACTGCCGCTGAGCAATGCGGATGGCAGAACCCTGGCGCGCTACCTGATGGCAGGGGCCGTGTCCTGTGAACTGGACAAGCAGGGGAGAATTTTGCTTCCGGCTGTTTTAAGAGAATTTGCACAATTGGAGAAAGATGTCGTACTGGCCGGTGTGCTGGACCGTGTTGAGATCTGGAATAAAGAAAAATGGGCATCCCAGTGGTCCGGTGAAAAGACGGGTGAAGAAGACATCGGAGCCGTATTAGAAAGATTGGAAGAGCACGGTATTCAGCTTTAACAGCAAAAAAGATGCAGCGGAGGAACATATGGAATTTGAACACAGGTCCGTACTTTTACAGGAGACAATACAATCCCTGCATGTAAAGCCGGATGGCGTATATGTGGATGGAACCCTGGGCGGCGGCGGACATGCCTTTGAGGTATGCAGCCGGCTTGGAAAGGATGGAAAATTTTTTGGAATCGACCAGGACGCAGCAGCAATCGAGGCGGCTTCGGCGCGGCTAGAGCCGTTTAAGGAGCAGGTCACCATTATCCGCAGCAATTACTGTCATATGCGGGAAATATTGCGGGAGCACGGTGTTGGGCGCGTCAGCGGCATTGTTTTGGATCTGGGTGTGTCCTCCTACCAGTTAGACACAGCCGGGAGAGGCTTTTCTTACCGTGAGGATGCGGTGCTGGACATGCGTATGGACCAGAGACAGACCGTTACGGCAAAAGATATCGTGAATACATACGGCGAAAAAGAACTATATGAGATGATACGTGATTATGGAGAAGACAAATTTGCAAAAAACATTGCGAAGCATATTGTAAAGGAACGGGAAACGCGGGAAATTACCACGACAGGACAATTAGCTGAAATCATAAAGCATGCAATCCCCGCAAAAGTGCGTATGCAGGGCGGACATCCTGCAAAACGGACATTTCAGGCGATTCGGATTGAACTGAACCAGGAGCTGGATGTATTGAAAAATTCCTTAGAAGACATGGCCGGCCTGTTAGAGCCGGGAGGGAGGCTTTGTATTATCACCTTTCATTCGTTAGAGGACCGGATTGTAAAACAGCAGTTTAAAAAATTCGAACATCCGTGTACATGCCCAAGGGAATTTCCGGTATGCGTCTGCGGAAAAAAGCCAAAAGGATACGTCGTGACAAAAAAACCAATTCTTCCAAAGGAAGATGAAATAGAAGAGAACAAACGTTCGAAAAGTGCAAAGCTAAGAGTATTTGAATGCACGAAGCAGCAAAGCAGTCACATACAGAACAGGGAATAAAACGGATATAACGATTTTGGGACCGTGTGAATGCCTGCTTTAGAAACATTGGGAAAGGGAATAAGAAAATGGCAGAGTATCGTAAAATAAACTGGAAAGTACAAAAGGTAAACGGTCAGCTCTATATCCGGGATAACGTAGTGCGCAAGCCCAGGTTTGAAGAAAATCCGGAAATTGAATACGGACATTCCAACCAGGGACAGATTAACAGGGAACGTCATAACAACAGAGAATTTGCCCAGGCGATGAACCGGAGGTATATTTGCTTTTTGCTGTTATGTGCGGTGCTTGTATTTGCATCGGCAGCTTTTTATCTTTCACAGATTTCCATCGCATCGGCAGCAAAAAAAGAGATGCAGCAGTTAGAGGCGCAGCTTGCGGACCTCAAATCAGAGAACAACGAAAAACAGAGCCGGATGAATGCGGATGTGAATGCAGATGAACTCAAACGCATTGCGATGGAGGAGTTGGGTATGGTGTATGCGGGCAAACAGCAGATTGTCCCGTATGACTATCAGGAAAGCGATTATGTAAGACAGTACGAATCCATTCCAAAGCGGTAAAAGGAGAGAAAAGCGTGAAAAAAAGAAAATATTTCACATTGAAAAAAAAGAGAAAAATACAGGTTTTGTTTGTATTCGCTTTGGTTGCCTTTGTCATATTAAATGCAACAATTGTCTGGATTCAGAATGTCAAGGGAGAAGAATACGAGAAAATTGTTTTGGAACAGCAGAATTTTGAGAGCAAGGTCATTGCTTTCCGGCGCGGGGATATCAAAGACTGCAATGGAACGCTGCTAGCCACGAGCCAGAAGGTCTATAATATGGTACTGGACTGCAGAGTTTTGAACAATCTCGGGAAAAAATATATGGACAGGACCGTTTCCGTTATTGCACAGTGCTTTCCTGAATTTACGAAAGAAAGCCTTCAGAATACCCTGTCAGAAAAAAAGGACAGCAGTTATGTTGTGTTAAAAAAAAGAATGTCCTATGAGGAAATCAAAGAATTTGTGAATATTATGGAGGATGAAAAGAAAAACGATCACATTGGAGGCGTTTGGTTTGAGGAAGAATATAAGAGAATTTATCCAAACGGTTCGGTGGCATGTGATGTAATCGGGTTTACGTATCAGGGAAATGTTGGAAACTGCGGCATTGAAAAATCTTATAATGAGGAAATGAATGGAGAAAACGGAAAAGAATACGGATATTTAAATTTGGATTCCGGACAGGAAAAAGTAGTGAAAAATGCTACAGATGGGAATACTGTAATCACAACAATTGATGCAAATGTCCAGAAAATTGTCGAAAAGCACATTCTTGCCTTCAATGAGGCGCACCGCAATGAGGCCCGGGAGGGAGCCGGAAGCTTAAATACCGGCGTAATTATCCAGAATCCCAATACCGGTGAAATCATTGCCATGGCAAGTTATCCCTTTTTTGACTTAAATGACCCTTATAACCTGGAAAAAGCGCAGGTAACCACAGCAGATATCGAAAAGCTGAGGCAGGCAATTTATGCGGATGGAAATATGCAGGAGCCGGAAAGGCAGGAAAAGCTTTCGCAGGTGACAACGGAGGCACTGAGCGCCGTGTGGAGGAACTTTTGTATCAATGACACGTTTGAACCCGGTTCTACAGCGAAAGCGCTTACAATAGCGACGGGAATTGAGACGGGAAAACTGTCAGGGGATGAGGTCTATATCTGTGACGGAGCGCAGGTGGTTGGAGACCGCACCATCCATTGCAATAATACGAACGGACATGGCCCGCAGACCGTGCAGCAGGCGCTGATGAATTCCTGCAACGATTCGCTTATGCAGATGGCAGACAGTATTGGAATCGAGACATTCACCAAATACCAGAGTATTTTCGGTATAGGGCTGAAAACCATGATAGACCTTCCGGCAGAGCCGAACACATCCGGCCTGATTTATACAAGAGATACGATGAAGCCGGTAGATTTGGCTATCAGCTCATTCGGACAGACTTATAATGTGACAATGATACAGATGATGTCCGCATTTTGTTCTTTGGTGAACGGCGGATACTATTATAAGCCGCACGTTGTAAAAAAGATTGAATCATCAACGGGTACGACAGTAAAATCCATAGAACCGGCTTTGCTGAGACGGACCATATCAAAAGAAACCTCCGATATTATAAAAGGGTATCTGAAGGAGGTTACCATGAACGGTACGGCGCAAAATGCCGTGGTTCCCGGCTACAGTATGGGCGGAAAGACAGGTACGGCCGAAAAAGTAGAAAATGGAGAGCGGAAAGAAAATTGTTATCTGCTTTCTTTTATCGGCTGTGTGCCTGCAGAAAATCCTGAAATTTGTATTTATGTTGTTGTGGACGAGCCAAATGTGGCGGAACAGGCACATAGTACGTATGCCCAGGTTCTGGCGAGGGATATTATGACAGAGGTGCTGCCGTATATGAATCTTTATCCGGATGCTGTACAGTAAAGACATTGTATGTAATAATCTTCGGGCTTTTGTCATAGGGATTAGTAAAGAACTATGGCGAGCCTTGCCCTGCCGGCATGAGCGGCAGGACAGTCCTCCTTGATGGCGGATGGTGTGAGATTGTTATGCAGAAAAATAAAACGTTTCATAAAAAGAAAATCTTTGTTGTATTTATCATAGTGCTGGCTGTGCTGGTTGTGCTGCTGTGCAGACTCGTTTTTCTGATGATTTTTTGTTCCGAATATTATGGAACAAAGGCAAAGGATTTGCACCAGAGAGAGCGGGATATCAAAGCGGCACGCGGTGAAATATTAGACCGCAACGGAGAAATACTCGCTACAAACCGCTCCGTCTGTACCATTTCCGTCATACACAATCAGATAAAGGAACCGGAAAAGGTAATTGAAGCGCTGGCAAAGGAACTGCAAATGGACCAGGAAACCATCCGTAAAAAGGTTGAAAAATATAGTTCCATAGAAATTATTAAAAAAAATGTAGATAAGGAAATCGGTGATGCCATTCGCAAATACGAGTTAGAGGGCATTAAAATTGACGAGGATTACAAGCGCTATTATCCATACAATGACCTGGCGTCCAAGGTGCTTGGGTTTACCGGTGGCGATAATCAGGGCATTATAGGGCTTGAGGTAAAATATGATAAATATCTTTCCGGAAAAAGCGGGAAGATTCTGACACTGACAGACGCACGCGGCGTGGAAATTGACGCGGCGGTGGAGGAGCGGCAGGAGCCCGAAAACGGGTATAACCTGCAGACGACCATCGATAGAAACATTCAGGAATATGTAGAACAGGCTGCAAAAAAGGTGCTCGAAAAAAAATCTGCGGACAGTGTATCCATCCTTGTGATGAATCCGCAGAACGGAGAACTGCTCGCCATGGTCAATACGCCGGAATTTAATTTAAATGACCCGTATACGCTGACCGATGTGACGCCGGGTGCAGTATTGTCCGACAAGGAGAAGCAGGACCGGTTAAACCGGATGTGGAGAAACCAGTGTATCAACGATACGTACGAGCCGGGCTCCACGTTTAAAATCATTACGACGGCAGCCGGGCTGGAAGAAAAGGTGGTATCCTTAGAGGACAATTTTTCCTGTCCGGGGTTCAAAATTGTGGATGACAGAAGAATTAAATGCCACAAAGTATCCGGGCATGGGGCGGAAACCTTTACACAGGCCGTTATGAATTCATGCAACCCGGTTTTTATTGAGGTTGGGCTTCGGTTAGGAGTGTCTAACTTTTACCGGTATTTCCAACAGTTTCAACTGCTGAGCAAAACCAATATTGATCTTCCGGGAGAAGCATCGACCATTATGCATAAGGAAGAGAATATCGGTCAGGTAGAACTGGCGACCATTTCGTTCGGACAGTCGTTTCAGATAACCCCGATACAGCTTGCAACGACAGTGAGCTCGCTGATTAACGGCGGGACGAGGGTGACGCCGCATTTTGGAAAAAACATTCAGGATGCAGATGGAAAGATTATAGAAGAACTGGCCTTTTCTTCAAAAGAAAATATTATTTCTAAGGAAACCTCCGAAACGCTGCGCTATGTATTAGAGCAGGTAGTGGCGGAAGGAACGGGCCATAAGGCGTATATACCCGGATTTCATGTCGGCGGGAAGACGGCGACGTCGCAGACGCTTCCGAGAAGTGCAAACCGCTACATTGCGTCGTTTCTTGGATTTGCGCCGGCCGATAACCCGCAGGTGTTAGTGCTGGTAATCATCAATAACCCGCAGGGAATTTACTATGGAGGAACCATTGCAGCCCCGGTGGCACAGGAAATATTTGAAAATATACTGCCATATCTTGGCATAGAATTACGATATACGCAGGAAGAAATAGACGAGATGAAAGAAGAAAATTGAGGTGCGTATAGGAGATATGAAAATAAATGCGGATGTGGTAATGCCGGTGGTTCTTTCTTTTTTTATCAGTGTGATAGTCAGCCCGATTGTGATTCCGTTTTTGAAAAAGCTGAAAATCGGGCAGACAGTGAGAGAAGAAGGAGTCGAAGCGCATAAGGCGAAAAATGGAACTCCCACTATGGGCGGCACAATTATAATGGTTGGAATTATAGCGGTAACCCTGCTGTATATGAAAAAATATCCAGACTGCATCCCCATACTCTTTGCGACAGTGGGATTCGGAATTATTGGGTTTTTAGATGATTATATCAAAGTTGTCATGAAACGCTCAAAGGGGCTTAGTGTTATGCAGAAACTAAGTGCGCAGATTATAGTGACAACCATATTTGTATATTATTTATTACAAAATACCCAGGTGGATATTCAGAAACTGAAATTGCCTTTTTTACAGGGAAAAGAGGTGCTCCTGCCAATTGGAATGGCAGTAGTTCTGTTATATTTTGCCGTGATTGGAACGGTCAACGGCGTAAATTTTACAGACGGCCTGGATGGCCTGGCGGCAAGTGTGACGGTTTTGGTAGCCGTATTTTTCACGGTTGTGGCAGTCGGAAAAAAGAGCGGGATTGAGCCGGTCACCTGTGCGGCTGTGGGCAGCCTTTTGGGATTTCTGCTTTTTAATGTATATCCGGCAAAGGTTTTTATGGGCGATACGGGCTCCCTGGCGCTTGGAGGATTTGTGGCGGCAACCGCATACATGCTTGAAATTCCCGTATTTATTTTACTTGTGGGACTCGTATATTTTGTCGAAGTGTTATCCGTTATGCTGCAGGTCGTTTATTTTAAACTGACCGGCGGAAAACGTATTTTTAAAATGGCGCCGATTCATCATCATTTTGAATTGTGCGGCTGGTCGGAGACACGTGTAGTGACAGTATTTTCCGTGGTGACGGCAATTCTCTGCCTTGTTGCGCTTCTGGCGTTATAGCTTTGAAGGAAAAGAAGAAAAATGGAAAGAAGGATGTACAGTATGAATTTTTCAGAAAAAACAGTATTGGTGGCGGGGTGCGGAGTCAGCGGAATAGCAGCGGCCGGGCTTCTTATCCAAAATGGAATACGGACAATTCTGTATGATGCGGACCAAAGCAAGGATGCGGTGCAGATTGCGGAAAATTTTCCCAAAGGAGCCTGTCCGGAAATGGTTTTAGGGAAATGGGATGCAGAGGAAAGGCAGGTCGACATTGTCGTATTGAGTCCAGGTATTCCGACAGACCTGCCGTTTGTAGAGGCGTTCCGGCAAAAAAACATTCCGGTAATCGGCGAAATTGAGCTTGCGTATCTTTTTGGAGCCGGAAAAATAATCGGCATAACCGGAACCAATGGAAAGACGACAACCACAGCGCTTACAGGGCAGATTATGAAACAATATTTTTCAGATGTATATGTGGTGGGAAATATTGGAATCCCCTATACCGGGTTTGTAAAAAAAATGTCAGATGACACGGTAACAGTTGCTGAAATCAGCAGCTTTCAGTTAGAGACCATCGACAAATTCCGACCGGATGTATCGGCTATATTAAATATTACGCCGGACCATCTGAATCGTCACCATACAATGGAAAATTACATCCATGCAAAGGCCGATATCGCAAAAAACCAGACAAAGGAACAGGTCTGTGTCCTGAATTATGACAACCAGCTGACAAGGGAGCTGGCAAAACAAATTCCGGCCAGGGTGCTTTTTTTCAGCCGCTTAGAAGAGCTTGAGGATGGAATCTGCATAAAAGAAGATGCAATTGTATATGTACATAATGGGAAGACAGAAAAGATATGTCTGTTGTCGGATATACAGCTTGCCGGGGACTGCAATGTGGAAAATGTCATGGCGGCCGCCGCCATGGCAGTCAGCATGCAGGTTCCGGCAGACGTGATCCAGAAAGAGATTTCACAGTTTCAGGCAGTGGAGCACAGAATCGAGTTTGTAGAAGAACGTAATGGTGTGAAATATTACAACGATTCAAAAGGGACGAATCCGGATGCGGCGATTCAGGGAATTAAAGCGATGGACCGTCCGACGGTTCTGTTAGCAGGAGGCTATGACAAGAAATCCGATTACAAAGAATGGTTAAATGCCTGCAGGGGAAAGGTAAAGGCCTTAGTGTTAATCGGACAGACAAAAGAAAAGATTGCAAAGGCTGCAAGAGAATGCGGAATAGAGAATATTATAGAAAAAGATACGTTTGAAGAAGCAATGCAGGAGTGTGTGTCCCAGGCAGAGTGCGGAGATGCGGTGCTGCTGTCTCCTGCCTGTGCAAGCTGGGGCATGTTTGATAATTACGAACAGCGGGGCGACCTGTTTAAAGAATATGTTAGAACAAAAATAGTATAGCTGGGGTGGTGCAATGTCTGGATGGCCGGATGGCAGGAAGGATACAGTCAGTAAAAACCGGATGGATGATACACTTGCGGTCATTGTAATTCTATTTGTGACCTTTGGAATGGTAATGCTCTACAGCACCAGCGCCTACAATGGAGAGGTGAAATTTGGCGACGCAGGGTATTACTTTAAAAAACAATTGCTTGCTACTGCACTTGGACTGTTTGTCATGTATGTCGTATCCAATATTGACTATCACTACTGGGAAAAGCTTGCGCTTCCGGCATACATTCTGTCCATGGTGCTTTCTGCGCTTGTGCTGGCCGTAGGGGATTCCTACAACGGCTCAAAACGCTGGCTGTCCCTTGGACCCTTGTCATTTCAGCCGGCAGAATTTGCAAAAGTGGCGGTGATTTTATTTCTTGCATGGTACATCAGCAATAACAAAAAGAAAATAAAAAGCATATTGTCACTTTTTAAAGTAATTTTGCTGGTGCTTCCGATTGTCGGACTGGTAGGAACCAATAACTTAAGTACGGCGATAATCATACTGGGAATCGCCGTGACCCTGGTGTTCGTGGCAAGTCCCTCCTACAAACAGTTTGGCGCGCTGGCTTTGCTTGGCGGCGGTTTTGTCGGCATTTTTTTGAGCGTTGAGCAGTACCGTCTGGAGCGGCTTTTGATATGGAGAAATCCTGAAAAATATGAAAAAGGCTACCAGACCCTGCAGGGTTTATATGCTATTGGTTCCGGTGGTTTATTCGGAACCGGGTTTGGAAACAGCATGCAGAAGCTTGGATTTGTTCCGGAGGCACAGAACGACATGATATTTTCAATTATCTGCGAGGAGCTGGGATTGGTCGGCGCAGGGCTTTTGCTTTTATTGTTTTTATTAATGCTCTGGCGGTTTTTAATTGCAGCGCACCGTTCCACGGATTTGTTTGGAGCGTTAATTGCCGCCGGAATTTTAGCACATATCGCGATTCAGGTTATTTTAAATGTCGCTGTTGTTACTAATACTATACCGAATACGGGAATTACGCTGCCCTTTATCAGCTACGGGGGTACGTCCGTTTTATTTCTGCTGGCAGAGATGGGCCTGGCCCTGAATGTATCCAGGTCTGTGAAAAAATAACTGAAGGAACGTTTTTCCTTATCACGCATATAATGGGATTAGACAAAAAATGAGTGTCTTACCGATGGGTGATAAGGGGGAAACGCTGTGGAAATAATACAGATAACCGGGCAAACGCCTCTTTATGGAGAATTGACAGTACAAAGCTCCAAAAACGCGGTGCTGCCGATGATAGCTGCGGCATTATTAGCAAAGGGCACGACTGCAATAAAAAAATGTCCCAGGATTACCGATGTTTTTCATATGACAGAAATTATGGAGGAGCTAGGCTGCCGGATCCGGTGGGAAAACAATACGCTCTGTATCGATACAAGTGATTCAAAGACATGCAGAATCCGGGCGTTATCGGCAGGCTCTATGCGGTCTTCGGTTATTTTTCTCGGGAGTCTGCTCGGAAGAATGAAAGAGGCGGATATTCCATATCCGGGGGGATGTGTGATTGGAAAACGTCCAATTGATATGCATCTTGCAGGACTAAAAAAGATGGGTGTTGTTTTTGAAGAAGGAGAACAGAATCTGCATGCAAAGGCCGAAAACCTTTGCGGCTGCAAAATTTCGCTTCCCTATCCGAGTGTGGGAGCGACCCAGAATCTTATGCTTGCCGCAGTGCTGGCGGAAGGAACAACGAGTATTAATGGCTGTTCCAGGGAACCGGAGGTAACGCAGCTTGTAGTATTTTTGAATCAAATGGGAGCAGATATTGTTTGGAAACGGCCGGACTGCCTTGTAGTCCATGGGGTAAAAGAGCTGCATGCAATAACCTGTCAGGCTGCAGCCGACCGGATTGTGGCAGGAACCTATCTTGCGGCGGCAGCAGCAACCAGGGGTAAGGTGGTGCTTCGCGGTGCTCCGGTGGGCCAGCTGGATGCAGTATACAGGGTTTTATTAAAAACAGGCGGAAAGCTTCGTATTACTGATGATACGATTCTGTTTGACGGTTCACAGGCGGTAAAGGGAATCGAATGGATAAAGACAACGCCGTATCCCGGTTTCCCTACGGATTTGCAGTCGCAGCTTGCGGCAATTTTAAGTATTTCAGACCGAAAAAGCCATATCGAGGAAACGGTATTTGAATCGCGGTTTGCAGCCGTTGAGGAATTGAATAAAATGCAGGCCGATATAAAAGTAAATGGCCGGGTTATTGAGATTTGTCCGGTAAAAAAACTGTACGGAGCCAGAGTGCATGCCAGGGATTTAAGAGGCGGGGCGGCATTGGTGATAGCCGGGCTTGCGGCCGAGGGCGATACTGTGATAACAGGATATGAATTTCTTGCACGGGGATACGCTGATATTGCCGGTGATCTTGCAGCTTTAGGCGGTAAGATTCAAAAGATAGAAGTACAGGATGAATAAAAAGAGAAAGCGGGGGACAGTATGGCTGCCGAACGAGCGAAAAAGGAAAAAAAGAAACGAGTATCCATATGGAAAAAAATGTCTGTCATCCTGTGTGTGCTTGCAGTAATCGCAGGGATTTTGTGTATTGCATATTATATGAACCACATCACATCTGTGGAAATTGACGGAAACAGCTTTTATACCGATGAGGAAATTAAAGAGATGGTGCTGGGAAGTGACTTAGAGCAAAATGCATGGTACTTATATTGTGAATACAACTATTTTAATCCCCCGGCATTTCCTTTTATTGATAAAATTGAGGTGGAACTGAATGGAAGAGGAAAAGTAAAATTACATATTTACGAAAAAAGCATTGTGCGGAGGATTTTCGGGGGCAGGGGAATGGATAGAACTTGCTTCAGAGA
>CANOFI010000047.1 GCA_947565255.1 uncultured Lachnospiraceae bacterium | reverse complement strand
AGGTGGATGCGACAGATTTTTCTATGGTAATGGAAGTACAAGTGGGCGGTGATGATAAGATTATTGGGCGTAATCGAATATAGTGATAACAATCAGGCGTTTCTTTTCGGAGAAACGCCTTTGTACTGGATTTATTTATGTATAAGTAATTGTGAAAGCTTTATTCGGAGTGACGAGTTTGGGCAATTGATACAAAACTCTGCTCCAAAGCGTTTTTAAGTCGCTTCATTTTTGTATCAATTACCCAACTCTGATAGTGAAATAAGAGTTTTGTAAATGTTTATCATCGATATCATATAATAGGAAAGGATTATTATGAAACAGACATATTTATTTTGGGATTTGGACGGTACACTGACCGATTCCGGCCCGGGTATCATCAATTCAGTAAAATATACGCTTCAAAAAATGGGGAAGGAAATACCGGCAGAAGAGGTTTTGAGGAAATTTATCGGGCCGCCTCTCAGCTATTCTTTTCAGGAATATTCCGGTATGAGTGAGGGGGAGGCGCAGCTTGGCGTTCAGACATACCGGGAGTATTATGCTGAGACCGGGCTGTTTGAAAATAGAGTGTATGAGGGGATTGAACCAGCATTGAAAAAATTTCAGGAGCTTGGGAAAAAACTGGTGGTTGCAACCTCAAAGCCGGAGAAATTTTCAGTGCGGATTATCAGGCATTTTGGACTGGATGTTTATTTTACGATGATAGCCGGAAGTTCGATGGATGAGTCGCGCAATACGAAAGAGGCAGTCATCCGCTATGCGGTGCAGCAGCTCGGCATCGAAGAGCCGCAGGATGTCATTATGATAGGGGACCGTGAGTATGACGTGCAGGGAGCAAAGCAGTGCGGAATTGACTGCGTCGGTGTGCTGTGGGGATATGGCAGCGAAGAAGAATTAAAAGCAGCCGGTGCAGTGGCAGTTGCAGAGAAACCAGAACATTTGTTCAAGTTGATAGGATAAAAATATAACCGTTTCGCCAATTCGTACAGCGGATTAGTAAAATGACCAATGTGGACTAGAGCGTGTCTGAAAATTGCTTTATGTCAACCACACTCCCCATTTTGCGTGATATTTGCCCCTAATTCAGTCAACATAGCCTGTCAGGGTATGCCCCGGCGAAGCAAGGGTATGCCACCTGAATTCGGAACAAATCTCCCACACCCTCTTGAACATTAGTAGTTCAAGAGGTATGAACTGTGAGGCATGGTTGATATAAAGTAATTTTCAGACACGCTCTGGCTGTGGGATGAACAATTACGAAAAAACAGCAGCAGTTCTGTTTTTTTATGTTGAATATTTGGAAAAAATAGGGTACAATAGATAAGATAATGTGAGTTTTGAATGTAAAGGATAGTGTATTGGAGGTTAACATGGGAAAAAGAAATGATATTCACAAAGTACTGATTATTGGGTCGGGGCCGATTATTATCGGACAGGCATGTGAGTTTGATTATTCGGGGACACAGGCATGCAAGGCATTGAAGAGTCTTGGATACGAAATTGTACTCGTTAATTCCAACCCGGCTACCATTATGACGGATCCGACTACGGCTGATGTGACATATATTGAACCGCTGAATGTAAAACGTCTGGAACAGATTATTGAAAAGGAACGGCCGGATGCACTTTTACCGAATCTGGGGGGACAGTCCGGCTTAAACCTGTGTTCTGAGCTGGCCCAAAATGGTGTTCTGGATAAATACGGTGTAAAGGTAATCGGTGTTCAGGTAGATGCCATTGAGCGCGGCGAGGACCGGATTGAATTTAAAAAAACCATGAACAGCCTCGGAATAGAGATGGCAAGAAGCGAGGTCGCATATTCTGTGGAAGATGCGCTTGCCATTGCAGATAAACTGGGATATCCGGTTGTGCTTCGCCCGGCCTATACGATGGGGGGCGCCGGGGGCGGCCTTGTATACAATGTGGAGGAGCTGACAACCGTCTGCAAAAGAGGATTGCAGGCAAGCCTGGTAGGACAGGTTCTGGTGGAGGAGTCCATTCTTGGCTGGGAAGAATTAGAATTGGAGGTAGTCAGGGACGCCAAAAATAATATGATTACCGTGTGCTTTATTGAAAACATCGACCCGCTCGGCGTACACACAGGTGATTCCTTTTGTTCCGCGCCGATGCTGACCATTTCAGAGGAACTGCAGAACAGGCTGCAGGAGCAGGCCTATAAAATTGTTGAGGCGATTGAGGTAATCGGAGGTACAAACGTACAGTTTGCACATGACCCGGTTACGGACAGAATCGTTGTCATTGAAATCAATCCGCGTACCTCACGTTCCTCCGCACTGGCTTCAAAAGCGACGGGATTCCCGATTGCGCTTGTGTCGGCGATGCTGGCGTGCGGACTGAATTTAGATGAGATTCCCTGCGGGATGCATGGGACATTGGACCAATATAAGCCGGGCGGCGACTATGTTGTAATTAAGTTTGCGAGATGGGCGTTTGAAAAATTCAAAGGCGCGGAGGACAAGCTTGGGACACAGATGCGCGCAGTAGGCGAGGTTATGAGCATTGGCAAGACATATAAGGAGGCGTTCCAGAAAGCGATCCGCAGTCTGGAGATTGGCCGTGCCGGACTTGGATTTGCAAAGGATTTTCATGATAAAACAAAAGAACAGCTTTTGAATATGCTCCATGTGCCCACGAGCGAAAGGCAGTTTATTATGTATGAGGCGCTTCGCAAAGGCGCTACAGTGGAGGAACTGTTTGAGCTGACTAAAATTAAGCATTATTTTATCGAACAGATGAAAGAGCTTGTGGAGGAGGAAGAGGAACTGCTGGGCTATAGGGGAGAACTGCCGCCGCAGCAGATGTTGCTGCAGGCAAAGCAGGACGGCTTTTCGGACAAATATTTAAGCCAGTTGCTTGAGGTTCCTGAGCAGGCAGTCCGCGAAAAGAGAATCAGCTACGGAATAGAGGAAAGATGGGAGGGCGTGCACGTCAGCGGAACAGAAGACAGCGCATATTATTTTTCTACGTATATTGGGGAGGATAAGAGCAAAATCAAAAGCGATAAGCCTAAGATTATGATTTTGGGCGGCGGACCGAATCGCATCGGCCAGGGAATTGAATTCGATTACTGCTGCGTGCACGCTGCATTTGCGTTAAAGGATCTGGGATTTGAGACAATCATTGTGAACTGCAATCCGGAGACGGTTTCCACGGATTATGATACTTCGGATAAGTTGTATTTTGAACCGTTGACGCTGGAAGATGTGCTGAGTATTCATGAGAAAGAAAAGCCGGTCGGCGTCATTGCCCAGTTTGGCGGACAGACACCGCTGAACCTGGCGGCGGATCTCGAAAAGGCCGGGGTGAGAATTCTCGGGACGGCACCGCAGGTGATTGATATGGCGGAGGACAGAGATTTGTTCCGTGCCATGATGGAAAAGTTAGAGATTCCGATGCCGGAGGCAGGAATGGCGGTCAATGTAGAAGAAGCGCTGGAAATCGCAGATAAGATCGGATATCCGGTTATGGTGCGTCCCTCCTACGTGTTAGGCGGCCGCGGAATGGAAGTGGTCCATGAGGAAGACAGCTTAAAGGAATATATGGCGGCAGCGGTTGGAGTTACGCCGGACAGGCCGATTTTGATCGACCGTTTTTTAAAGCATGCAACAGAAGTGGAAGCGGATGCAATCAGCGACGGGGTTTCCGCATATGTGCCAGCTGTTATGGAACATATAGAACTTGCCGGAGTGCATTCGGGAGATTCCGCATGTATCCTGCCTTCCCTGAATATTTCGGAAAAACATCTGAACACAATAAAAGAGTATACAAGAAAAATTGCTGTGGAGATGAATGTGCGCGGTTTAATGAACATGCAGTATGCAATTGAGGGCGATACGGTTTATGTGTTAGAAGCGAATCCAAGGGCATCCAGAACGGTTCCGCTTGTGTCAAAGGTGTGCAGCATCCCTATGGTGCGGGTGGCAACGCAGATTATCACATCGGAGCTGACAGGAAATGCATCGCCTGTTTCAGATCTGAAGGACAAAAAATATTCCCATTTCGGAGTAAAGGAAGCAGTATTTCCATTTAATATGTTTCCCGAGGTCGATCCTCTGCTCGGCCCGGAAATGCGTTCTACAGGCGAGGTGCTTGGAATAGCGGATGATTTTGGCGAGGCATTTTATAAGGCGCAGGAGGCAACACAGACCCCGCTTCCTCTGGAGGGGACAGTGCTGCTGAGCGTAAATGATAAGGACAAGCCGGAGCTGATAGAGACTGCCAGGGCATTTAGGGAGTGCGGATTCAAATTGGTTGCCACGGGAAAGAGTTATGAGATGATTAAGGAAGCCGGTATTGAGGTTGAAAAAATATTTAAGATGCATGAGGGCAGACCGAATATTGTGGATGCTGTGATGAACGGACAGATTCAGCTTGTGGTTAATACGCCGGCCGGGAAGGATAATCCGTTTGACGACAGCTATATCCGTAAGACTGCAATCAAAAAGAAAGTACCATATATGACAACAATGGCTGCGGCAAAGGCAACAGCGGCAGGAATCAGGGCTGTGAAAAACCATGGAGTGCTTGGCGTGAAATCGATTCAGGAGATTCATGCGTCAATTAAATAAGAAGATAACAAATAATTAAAGTGAGGTGCAAAACATGTATGATGGTATAAAATGGAGTCAGATTATTGAAGTTTCCTTTCTGATGGCCTTTGCATTTTTTGTCATATACCAGCGATATTTCAGAACAGCGACCCTTATGGGGACATCTGTTCATTCAGTCAGAAATGAATGGTTTGGTCTTGGAGCGGTTTTGATTGTCGGTTTCATTGTACGTTTGCTGATGGCATACAGTTATTATGGATTCATACTCGATATGAATCTTTTTAAAGAGTGGGGTCCCCAGGTGCTGGATAAAGGTCTTTCGTCTGTCTACAATTCCAGTACATTTATCGATTATCCGCCGGGCTATCTTTGTATACTGGGCGGTTTGGAAAAATTGATACGTGTGCTTGGACTTGAAGAGACCAGGGGGTATATGCAGGGGCTTGTCAACATGATTTACAAAACCCCGGCCTGCCTGTGTGACCTGGCGGCAGGATATTTTATTTACAAGACAGCGAGGGAAAGACTTTCCAAAAATCTTTCCCTGCTTTTGGTGGGTGCGTATATTTTTAATCCGAGCATATTGATTAATTCGGCGGCGTGGGGCCAGGTCGATTCGGTTTATGCATTGGCTGTTATTATGATGATTTATTACATCACAAAGAAAAAGCTGCCGGTTGCTTATTTTATCTGTGTAATCGGTGTATTGATTAAGCCGCAGATGATGTTTTTTGCACCGATTCTTATATGGGCAATTATAGAACAGGTGTTCATGGAAGACTTTAGCTGGCGCAAATTCTGGGTGAACTTATCAGCAGGGCTGGCTTCTATTGGCTGCGGATTTTTATTTATGATTCCGTTTGGCATTAAAAGCACTATCAGCCAGTACACGGAAACGTTGACGCAGTACCCGTTTTCAACTGTAAATGCGTTTAATTTCTGGGGTGTTTTCGGGCGTGACTGGCAGCCTCAGGAAAATACTTTGTTTGGGATTCCGACAACTACATGGGGCACTTTCTTTATGATCGTCTCCGTCTTTTTTGCCCTGCTGATTTGTTATCAGATGCGGAAGGATAAGTCAAAATATTATTTTGCGGCGGGCTGTATGATGGTCATGTTGTTTACATTTTCCGTCAGAATGCATGAACGGTATATGTTCCCGGCGCTGATTCTTATATTGATGGCATACTGCATCAAACCGATTAAGCAGCTGTTTTATGCATACGGCATATTGTCGGTGGTGCATTTTCTGAATGTGGGATTTGTCTATATGATTAATCCGGACAATAAAGGCTATACCGGCCCGAAACAGCCGGAAATTGTGATTATTTCTATTTTAATGGTGCTTGCATGTATTTATGTGGTTTATGTTGCCGTAAAATGGTATCTGAACGGAAGGAAAGAGAGCGAAGCGCTGCTGCAGCAGCAGGTGGAAAAGGAATTACAACAGGACGAGGAACAGGCGGAAAAGAAAAAGCTTTTTTACGGCGAAATAAAGCCTTCCCGCCTGCTTGGGAGAATCACCCATCTGGATATTGTAATTATCATTGCAATATCATGTATTTATGGTGCGTTTGCCATGTATAATCTCGGTGATAAAGCCGATGAGGTTCCAAGCTCGGAATATTTGGCTGAATGGTACGCAGACCAGAATGGGACTACAATTTATCCGGCGATTACCCTTGACCTGGGCAAAGCGCCGCATGTAAAAAAGATTGCATATTATCTTGGCAATTATGAAAACCGTAAATTCAGGGTGGAGACAGCAGACAATCTGCAGGGTCCGTGGACAGAGCAGACTGAGCTTACGATGGAGAGTGTATTTTGCTGGGACGAATACCAGATGGTTTCCAATCAGCGTTATATCCGTCTGACAACAAGTAACAATGCCATCTCAATTTTTGAGCTGGTGGTGCTCAACGAGGACGGCAATATCATTACCCCTCTGAATGCAGAGGAGTACCCGGGCTTGTTTGATGAAAATGAAAAATATATTATTCCGGAGGATGGCGGACCGGTCAAAACACTGGGCAACAGTACGCATTTTGATGAGGTGTACCATGCGAGGACAGCCTATGAATATATTCAGGGAAGATATTCGTACGAAAATACGCATCCTCCTCTTGGAAAATGTATTATTGCACTGGGTATGTTGCTTTGGGGTATCTGCCCGTTTGGATGGCGTATTATGGGAACCTTGTTCGGAATTGCCATGCTGCCTTTCATTTATATTTTTGTAAAGCGGATGATGAAGGAAACATGGCTTGCGACCTGCGTGACGCTGCTGTTTGCATTTGATTTTATGCATTTTGTGCAGACAAGAATCGCAACCATTGATGTATTTGTCACATTCTTTATTATACTGATGTATTATTTCATGTTTAAATATGTGTCCATGAGTTTTTATGATACACCGTTAAAAAGGACATGGATTCCGTTAGGTTTAAGCGGCGTTTTCATGGGATTCGGCGTGGCCTCAAAGTGGACGGGCGCATATGCGGGCGTGGGCCTTGCGGTAATATTTTTTATGAGTCTGTTCAGGCGCTACAGAGAATACCGGTTTGCGTGGGACTATGGCAGCGGGGAATCAAATGGCATAAAATACGAGGATGTAGTACAAAAATTCAAACCCTATGCGATAAAAACGCTTGTTTTCTGCCTGGTATTCTTTGTGCTTGTTCCGGCTTTGATTTATACACTGTCCTACATTCCTTTTGAGGATGACAGCGGAAACGGGCTGATTGCACAGATGCTGAAAAATCAGGAGACGATGTTCAGTTACCATTCCGGTCTGAAATCGACACATCCGTATTCCTGTACCTGGTATAACTGGCCGACGGTTTACCGCCCGGTATGGTATTTTTCGCGGCATGTCACCGATTCGGTATCAGAGGGAATCAGTGCATTTGGCAATCCGTTTATATGGTGGTTAAGCGTACCGGCTGCGGTTTATATGATTTACCTCATTTGGAAAAAGAGAGACAGAACGGCAATCTTTTTATTTATTGCATATATGGCGCAGTATCTGCCGTGGTGTCTGATTACACGTACCACGTATATGTATCATTATTTCCCAAGCGTGCCGTTTATTGTGATGATGATCGGGTATGCCATGATGAAATTAGTCGGGGATAGTCCGAAGAGAAGAAGGGTCGCATATTTTTATGTCGCTGCAGCCGTAGGCCTGTTTTTGTTCTTCTATCCGGTGCTGTCGGGTTACCCGATAGAAAAACAGTGGGTATATGATCATTTACAGTGGTTTGATACATGGGTTCTGGTGACCTAGAAAAAGTTGAGGTAGCATATGAAAGAAAAATTTTTATATATGATAGAAAAGGTTTTAAAACGATCGAATCTAATTATTTTACTGGCTGCTTTTCTGATACCGTTTGTGCTTCTTGGTGTTGTGTATGCAGTGCTTGGATTTTATCCGTTTGGGAATAAATCTGTTTTAATTATGGACATGTTCGATCAGTACAACGATTTTTTTGCATCACTCCGGTATATGTTTAACGGGGATAATACGCCGTTTTTTTCCTGGTCGCGTTCGATGGGAGGCAATTATGTAGGCTTGTTTGCATATTATATTGCCAGTCCGTTGTCATTTTTCACACTGTTTTTTTCACTGGAGAACCTTCCAGTGGCGCTGTTTATACTGACGCTGGTAAAGACCGGACTTTGCGGCCTGACATTTGCAGTTTATCTGCAATATGGCTGGAATGCTGGTAATGGGAAGTTTAAAAACATTGTGTTTGCGTGCTGTTATGCGCTGATGTCTTATATTGTTGTGTATGGAATGAGCCTGATGTGGCTTGATGGAATGATTTTGCTTCCGCTCATACTTCTTGGCGTGGAGCAGCTCATCAAAGGGAAAAAAGGGCTGCTGTTTTTGCTGTCTCTGACAGCAAGCTTTATCTGTCATTACTATATCGCATATATGATAGGTATTTTTACATTTATGTATCTGCTGTATCGTTTATGGTGCAGCTTTCACAAGGGTGAGTTCAAAAAAGCGCTTGTCGTGTCTGCAAAGTTTGCAGGCAATGTGGTGATGGCCGTTTTGCTGGCCGCTCCTCTGCTTCTTACGACATTTAAAGACCTGATGGCTGGTAAATTAATGCTGGATAAACAGATAGAGGAAGGGACGTACTATGGTCTCTGGAAATTAATAGACCGCCTGTTTGGCGGGTATGACGGAATTACGTATGAAGGAAGGCCGTCTATTTTCTGCGGAACGCTCATACTGGTGCTCGTTATTCTGTTCTTTTTTATGAGAAAGATTCATTGGAAGGAAAAAGTCGGTGCAGGTCTGATTTTCCTTGTATTTATACTGAGTTTCTGGATTATAAAACTGAATGTTATGTGGCATGGATTTTCTGTTCCGGTCTGGTTTCCGTTCCGCTATGCATTTTTGTTCAGTGCATTTATGATTATTGTGGCTTACCGTGTATCCGAGGTATTTACAATTTCAGATAAGACAAGGCGGCGCATGGCAGTTCCGACGGCCATTTATCTGACTGCTGTGGTTGTTCTGTTTACGGGCGTAGAGCTGTATACGAATGCGAAGGCGAATATTGTCGGCTTAGACGGGCAGTTTGGTTATGTCGACATGGAAACTTACAGGGGATTTTTGAAAAAAATCAGGCCGGTTGTGGAAGAGGTGCAGGAGAAGGATGACAGCTTTTACCGGATGAAAAAGGACCGGAATACGGAATTTTCCAAGAACGATGCGATGCTTCTGGGATATAATGGCATGACGCATTATTCCTCTGCGTTTCACAACGGAGTGAATGTTTTTACAAGACAGCTTGGCATCGCGCAGATATCGAACTGGAATTCCGGTTATGGTACGACGCCGGTACTGGATTCCATTTTTGATGTTAAGTATAGCATGATGACGACGGATATGCCCCAAATGTACAAATTTACCGGAATAGAGAACCAGAATGTGAAGGTATATGAGAACACCAATGTGCTTCCGATTGCCTTTTCTTCCGGGAAAATTGATATGATAGATTTATCTGATGAAAATAATTTTCATAACCAGAATAAGCTGTTGAACGCTCTGACAGGGACAAACGGCGTAGAATATTTCAAACCGGTAGAGCATGAAACGACGTATTCAAATCTGACAGCGCGGTATTCATGGAATGCGGAAAATGAGAATCCGGTTTATGTCAGAATAATCGGGAACGAATTAGGCCGTGGTGAAATCTATGCAAATGATCAATATATGGGAAATCATTTTGGGACAGAGACAAACTGCAATGTGTTTGTGGGGCAGTTTGAAAAAGGCGAAGAGGTAAAGGTAACCTGCTATAGTGAGGATGTCATGCCAGAATACGAACTGGTGTACGAAATGGATTTGGAAGCGTATGAGGGGATGATGCAAAAGCTGAATGCAGGTGCTTTGAAGATTACGAAACAAAAAGGCAGCACAATCGAAGGAGAGATTGAAGTAGGGCAGAACCAGATGATTTTCACATCGATTCCTTATAATGAAGGATATACGGTGAAGGTGGATGGAAAGGAAACAGAGCTGACTTCGTTAAAGACGAAAGAAAATGGAAAAGATGTGGATGTATTCCTGACAATCATGGCGGAGCCGGGCAGGCATGCGATTGAGATATCCTATATGCCGCCGGGATTTATGGCAGGTCTTGTCATGTGTGTTGTGGGAACTCTGGCTGCAGTTTTGTATTATGGATTTTCACGGCTGAAAGAAAAAGTGAACAGCCAAAAAGCACAGGAAAAAAAGTAGAAACAGGTTCAGAATTCAGACTGTCTGAAAAAGAAAGGATGTTGTAAGATGGCATTAGTGGGTTTTGTCGGAATGGGGAATATGGGATATGCAATGCTGAAAGGAGTTTTGCAGCTGTTTCCGCCGGAGGAAATTGTGTTTTCCGATATTAATGTGGAGGCATCCGCGCGTGTACAGAAGGAAACGGGCATACAGTATGCAGAGTCAAATCCGGAGTGTGCGAATAATTGCAAATATTTGATTCTCGCAGTGAAGCCGCAGTTTTATTCAAAGGTATTAGAGAGTATCCGGTATCCGGTGACCCCGGAACATGTGGTGATATCGATCGCTCCGGGAATCAGCATTGAGGATGTGAAAAGTAAGCTGGGACACGATATCCGCGTTGTACGTGCCATGCCGAACACACCGGCGCTTCTCGGAATGGGTATGACCGGAATTAGCTATGAAAGCAGTGATTTTAAGCTGGAAGAAAAAGAAATCATTAATAAAATATTTTCTTCTTTCGGCATGTTTCAGAAGGTAGATGAAAAGCTGATGAATGCGGTTGTGTGTGCAAGCGGCAGCTCGCCGGCATATGTGTACATGTTCATAGAAGCATTGGCAGACAGCGTGGTAAAATACGGCATTCCAAGGGAACAGGCCTATACATTTGTTGCACAGGCGGTCAAGGGCTCTGCGGAGATGGTGTTAAAAACAGGGGAACATCCGGGAAGGCTAAAAGACAAAGTGTGTTCACCCGGCGGGACAACGATTGCGGGTGTTGCGGCACTGGAGGAATTCGGATTTCGGAATGCATTGATAAAAGCGACAGACGAGTGCTATAAAAAAGCAACATCTTTTTAGTGAGGTGCAGTATGGCAGAAAAGGTAGAGCGCATAAAGCGCGAATTAAAATATGAAGGGCATATCGTAAAATTTTATACGGACTATGTGAGGGTGCCGGACGGGGAAATCGCCCAGTGGGATTTTATCGGGCATAAGGGTGCGGCTGCGGTCGTTCCCGTTCTGGCTGACGGCAGGCTTTTGATGGTAAGGCAGTACCGCAATGCGCTGGATCGTTACACAATAGAGATTCCTGCGGGCGGACTGGACGGTGAACACGAGCCGATGATTGACTGTGCGGCCAGGGAGCTGGAGGAGGAAACCGGGTACCGGTGCGACCAGCTGGAATTTTTAATCAGCATTAAGACAACGGTTGCCTTTTGCAACGAGCAGATTGGGTGGATGCGTTCTTACCAAAGTATGATATGGTCGCTAAGGATAAT
>CANOFI010000046.1 GCA_947565255.1 uncultured Lachnospiraceae bacterium | reverse complement strand
TCTCCCACAAATTGTGTCGCACATCTTGGGGAAAGCATTTTTCAAACACGCTCTAAACTTCCCTATTCTTTCTCAGAACTTCATTCCAAATTTCGCAAGGTCCACCCTGCCGTCTGACACTTCTATCCCGTCTGCCCGAAGCAGTTTCGCCTGCGCCCCGCTCCCGCCAAACGCAAATTCTCCGGACAGTTCTCCCTTTGCATTTACGACTCTGTAGCAGGGTACGGCGTCCGGATCTGGATTTTTGTGCAGTGCATTGCCAACCGCCCTTGCCATTTTCTTATCTCCCGCAAGCTGCGCAATCTGCCCATACGTCGCGACACAGCCCCTTGGAATCTTCTTCACCGCCTCATAGATTCGCTTCGACGGGCTGTCCGTGACAAGATCATAGCTTTCTGCTATCATCCGCCGGATATCATCACCCGAAACGGTCCCATCCAGAATAATGGTATTCCAGTGCTCCTTGTTCTGATGCCAGCCTGCAATGACGGACTTGTACGTACTCCTCCACAAATCCCTCCACTCCGGACTCACCTTCACATTGAGATTGATATATCCATTCCTCTCATATGTCCACAAAAACGCCTTTTTACTCCCTTTTACCCTGACAAGCTGCCAGTTCTCATCATGAAACGGCGCCTCCTGATACGTATCCGGAAACGACAGGCCGTATGACAGCGCCTCTTCTCTTGTTTTCAATGCCCGACCTCCTCTGCCGCCTTTGCCACGGTCTTTGTACTTACTCCTCCAGCGGTTAAATACTATCACAAATTGGCACCATCTGGAACGTGTTTGAAAATTCATTCCCCCCAATATGCACGTGTTACGGTATTTCACTGCAAACGCAATATCTCCGCTATTACGAACATCTCTACTATTATTATATATTCGAATCACAAAAATTTCAATATCTTCCTTCGACATCGTTTGCTGTAAACACTCCCCCCTGAAACACTATAACACCTCCGCCCGCAAAAATTAAGAAAAACAGTAAGAAAATTGTAAGAAGTATATATTATAATCAAACTATCAACAACAACTTTTTGTATACTATTTTATACATTTGCGAAACTCTTATTTCACTATCAGAGTTTGTACAATATATAAAAATGCAGCGACTTAAAAACGCTTTGGAGCAGAATTTTTTATATATATTGTCCAAACCCGTCACCCCAAATAAGACTTTCCCCATTACCTAATCACACCATTGTTTTTTTGAAAGGAGTTAATCAATATGAACATTTTAAAGACCGAGAACCTCTGTAAAACTTACGGTTCCGAGGAAAATGCCGTCAAAGCGCTTGACTATGTATCCATCCAAATAGAAGACGGCGAATTCATCTCCATCGTCGGCACATCCGGCAGCGGAAAATCCACCCTTTTAAACCTGCTGGGCGGACTGGACCGGCCGACCTCCGGAAACGTAACCGTTTCAGAAAAAGACATTTTTGAAATGGATGACGACGCCCTCACCATCTTCCGCAGAAGAAACATCGGTTTTGTTTTCCAAAACTACAACCTTGTTCCGGTGCTGAATGTATATGAAAATATCGTCCTGCCCATCGAACTGGACGGTTCCGAAATTGACAGAACATATGTAGACCTCATCATAAAAACACTGGGACTGGAAAGCAAGCTTGACGCCATGCCGAACCAGCTCTCCGGAGGCCAGCAGCAGAGAACCGCTATTGCAAGGGCGTTATCAGCAAAGCCGGCCATTATTCTCGCCGATGAGCCCACGGGAAACTTAGACAGCAAAACGGGCATGGATGTTGTCTCCCTTTTAAAGGTAACAAGCCAGGAATTCAACCAGACCATCGTTATGATCACGCATAACGAGGAGATCGCCCTTATGGCGGACCGCATCATCCGAATCGAAGACGGCAAGGTGGTGGTTCCCCATGCTTAAAAACAACAACGCACATGCAGTCAGACACATCAGCAGCCGTTCCATGAAACAGAACCGCATACGGAATCTCTTTGTCATGCTTGCCATTGTCCTCACAACCTTTATGTTTACGACAGTATTCAGCATTGGATTTTCCCTGGCAGAAAACCTCAATACGATGCAAATCAGGCAGCAGGGAACCCTCGCACAGATTTTCCTTATGCACCCTTCAAACAGCCAGATCGCGCAGGCAAAAGCCTGTTCGTCGCTTGCCCATGCAGGTGTTATGATTCCGGCTGCAGCAGCAAAACCCCTAACCGGAGAAGACTTTCAGATACAAATGACCTGGCATGAAAAAGAAAATTATCTATATAACGTTAAGCCTGCACTAACTGAAGTTACCGGAAACTACCCAGGCGCCGAAAATGAAATTATGTTATCCAAAAATGCATTAAAGGCGCTGAAAATCAAAAACATAAAAATCGGCATGGAAATCCCGCTGCTGGTAAACGGCGAAGAAAAAGTGTTTCTCTTAACGGGATATTTCAGGGATTACGGGTTCCGCACCAACAATTATGATGCCTTTGTATCCAGGGCATTCACAGACAGCCTTCATCTGACTGCCGAACAAAACGGCATGCTGTCCATTTCCGCAAAAAACGGCACGGAAAAGAGGCTGTATGAACAGCTCTGCCAGACTGTCACTTTTCGGGAAAATCAGGATTTGAGCACCTCTATCGACAAAGACGGCACCAGCCTGATGGGCACGGTCATCCCGCTCCTTATCTTTGTCTGCGCGCTCATCCTTGTAAGCGGCTATCTGCTGATTTATAATATTATGTACGCCTCCGTCAGCAAAGATATCCGGTTTTACGGACTGCTGAAAACCATCGGCACTTCGCCCGTACAAATCCGCAAAATTGTAAAAATGCAGGCATTCCGGCTCTCGGCAGCCGCAATTCCCATCGGAATATTGCTCGGCACCCTGGTTTCCTTTGTGGTTATCCCCTTTTCTTTAAAAATGCTCAGCTTTGGGCAATATTCCACAATGCCGTCCGACATCAGCTTCCATCCGTTTATCTACGTCGGAACGATTTGTTTTTCCATTGCGACTGTCTCTTTAAGCTGCCACAAGCCTGCAAAGCTTGCGGGAAAGGTTGCCCCGGTTGAAGCGCTGAAATACCACGGCCAGCAGAGCAAAAAAACAAAACCAAGAAAAACGACAGACGGCGGGAAGCTCTCCAGAATGGCATTCCGAAATATATTCAGGGAGAAAAAAAGAGCCATGCTGGTGTTCGCCTCTCTGCTGACCGGAACACTTGTTCTACTTGCCGGACATGTTTTCTTCAGCAGCATGAAACTGGAAAATTATGCAGAGCATTACGTTCCCGACGATTATGCTCTCTATCCCAGCTGTATAACGGAGGAGGAAAACGCAGAAGAGACAGCAATAGACCCAAAAAAAGTGCAGGCATGTGAAAAACTTGTAACAGATATACAGAAGATTGATGGTATCACAGACGTCATGGTAAATCGTTCCGCAAATGTAAATCTGCTGTTTGACAAGGAATTTTTTACGCCTTTTTTACAGTACGACATCCGCAATACCACGATTTCTTTTGATGAAACGCTCGCAGAATATCAGAAAGAAGGCAGTCTGAATATCGAACTCACAGGCATTGATAAAGAAATGTTAGAACGCTACAACAAAAAAGCAGAACAAAAAATAAATCTGGATGCTTTTGCACGCGGCGAAGTCTGCTTTGTTGGATTTACACAGACGAAACAGCAGGCAAAGCATCTCACCGGAAAAACCATTACTTTTATCAATCCGGACACCGGAAAAAAGCGCGATATCAAAATCGGGGCCTGTACAACGGCAGATGACTCAGTCGGCATCAACCTGCAATTTAATGCACACCAGGTCGGCGCACCGTCCTGCATCCTCGTCAGCCAGAGCGTCATTGATGAACTGACAGATACGCCCTATATAAACAGCATCCTTGCAAACTGTGAGCCGGAGGCGGAGCCACAGGTGACAAAACAAATCAAAGAGCTCGCCCAGAACAATCTCTGCATTCCGTCTGTTGCACATATGGAAATCAAATCCAAACTGCTGAAGGAATTTCAATCGTCCATGATGACCATGACCGTGCTTACTTCCGGCATTTCCATTGTATTGATACTCATTGCCGTCCTCAATTTCATCAATGTGATGCTTACGGGCATTTTTGCACGACGAAAAGAGCTCGCCGTAATGGAGAGCATCGGCATGACGAAAAAACAGATTAAAACAATGCTCATGCTGGAGGGCATTTATTATGGTTCAATTACCACAGGCCTGATTGTTACTCTGGGCAGCGGGATCATCTATGCCTCGGCAACGTTTGCACAGGAAGTCGCGGACTACGCCGTGTTCCAGTACCCCTGGCCCCTTCTGCTTTCCATCGTGTTTACGCTTATGGCAGTTTGTATCCTGGTACCCGCTGCTGTCTACGGAATTTTGTCTAAGGAAAGTATCACAGAACGGCTGCGGATGGATACGTAACACCTACTCACATAAAACCTTCCACTCCCCAACCAGCCTTTCAAACGACCATGCCGCATTGGCCGGGCTGGTTGAGGGCAGTCTGCAAATCGGATGTTTTGCGTCCGGCAGCAGATAGCGGTCATACAATTCACAGGCCTTTGCGCCGTTTCCATATATTTTTTTAACCGAAGCGTGCTTCAGTATCCGGCTGATATCGCACGGAATGACATTGCGAATACTGCTGTCGGATGAACCGATGATATCGCAGCTTTGTATCACGTCCCACACGGCAATGTGATGGGATAACAAAAGCTCCTTTTTTTCCTGTATCGTTTCCGGAACTTTATCGTTTGTAACCGCTGCAATCACCCTCCAGAACCGATTCTGCGGATGCCCGTAAAAGAACTGCTGTTCTCTTGACTTCACCGACGGAAAGGTTCCGAGAACCAGTACCCGGGATGTTTTGTCATACACCGGCTCAAAGGTGTGCTGCAGATGCTGATATTCCATTTTCATACGTATGCTCCTGCTCTCCTGTGTTTTATTTGCGCGGGCAATGGGTCAATGCCGTGTCGCGAAGCTAATCCTTTCGGGCACAGACATTTGACGAATGCTGTGCCGCTTTATTTTACTGCTGTACTGCATGCTATTTTACATAAAATCCGTCCAGCTTCATTTCTTCATCAAGCGTAATAGTATAGGTGACGCTTACATTTTCATAGGCCGCATTCATCTGCACCATTACATACGCACGGCCATCCTGCTCTATCTTGCTCATGTAAACATTTCCATAAGAGACGAAAGCGCCCCAGTCCGTGTGAATCTGCTCTTTTGCAGACTTCCAGACCGATTCATTGTAGCTTCCGCCAAACGCCTTCTTAAAATTCCCGGAACCAGAATCGAACATTTGTTCATATTCTTCGTTACAAAAGCATTCGATAAGCCGTTTTGTCTCGTTTTGGACATTCTCCCTGGAAAAATCCGCATCGTTTTCTTTTAATTCCTCTACCTGCGGCTGCCCTGCCTTCTGTGATGCATCACCTGAATTCTTGCTTTCTTCCTTTTTTTGTCCCCCGGAGGCTTCCTGCTTTATATTATCCTTTTTCTGAAAATGCTTTTTCAGCGCATTGCCACCGTTTATACAGGCTGCTATGACCATAGCTGCCACACAAATCATGATAACAATATCGAAAATCAATCTCGCCGTGCTTTTTTTCGTTTTCTCGTCTTTTTTATCTTCCTCTGTGAAATTGGCATTGAACTCCTCCGCAACGTTCTTCGCCGTTCCCATCCGCTCCAGAATTTCCTCCAGCGTTTCCCCGCATTCCAGCGCCGCGCCGATATCGCCTGTCAGCTGCCGTTCAATTTCCCTGCGTTTCTCCTTCGAACAATGCAAATGTCTTCCAACCTCTTTTACATATTTTTTCTCATTCATTTTTCATTCCTCCAAAATCGTATTCACATGCCCTGAAAATGTGTTCCACAATGTCTGCAGTTCCTTTTGAAATGCTGTTCCCTTTTCTGTTATTTTATAATATTTTCTGGAAACCTCTTTGTCCCTGGGAACGCTCCATTTGCTGACTGCAAGTCCTTCATCCTCTAAACGATACAGAATTGGATACAGCGTTCCCTCCTTCAACACAAACATACCGCCGCTTAACTGTTTCAGTTCACTAATCAACTGGTAACCGTATTTTTCTTCCTTTTCCAGCAGCTTTAATATCAGCATTTCCAGCACGCCTTTTTTCATCTGTTGTTCATACTTTGGGTTCACTCTACCTCCTCCTGTTGTCTTTCAAACTGTACACTGCAAATGCAGAATTACGGATTGCGGACAGCTCCTGCTGCAATATCATAATTTTATACCTTTTTTGTCTAAATTCTAAGATTTACTATGTATTTAGTATTGCTAAGTATAGTTTAATCTATAACTATTTTTTTGTCAAGACATTCTTTTCTTATTCCGACAAAAAAACGTTATGATTTACAGCCGCCTGTGATTTCGCAGGCAGATCCGCCAGATATGCCTGTAAAAAGCTGCATGGAAATTCTTACGCATCTAATGTAACCTGAATTTGGCTCAAATCTCCCACCTCCTCATGAACATTAGAAATTCATAAGGTGTGAATTGTGACGCACATCTGACAGAAAGCAATTTTCAGACACGCTCTGGTACAGGAAAACTTCATACCAAAAAAAGACACCGCAGCATTACGATGTCTTCTCTTTATTATTTAAATATTTCTTATTTTCTGAAACATTTCTCTGTCATACTGCCTGTACAGAAATCCTTTACTCCGACTTTCCATTCAAGCCTTTCCGGCGGCTTGCAGCGTACAGCAGCAGACATACGGACCCTGCCGCCACAACAAATGCCGCATACATTCCAACTGGCGCGCTGTCTTTGGTTGCAGGTGCAACACGCTTTGTATTGTCAGGGTTCGCCGGATTCTTTCCCTGCGGCTGTTCTGTCTTTGCAGAAGCCGGATTCGACGATTCTGCAGCAGGCGCGGGAGTACCTGTGGCTGGAACCTTATCTTTTTCTTTGTCGTCTTCTATTTTATCTCCGCCTTCATTGGGTTTTTTGATGCCGGTTGCTGCAATTGTCTGTTCTTCAGTATAATTACAAACGCCGCATATTCTGTGCTTTGTTCCGGTCTCACTTTCCGTGGCCTCCTTATCGATGATCCACTCTCCATAGCTGTGTTCCTGAATATCCGATTTTTCCCCGCAGGTACATACATGCCAGTGGTTTGTCTCATTCTTTTCCCACGCAGTTGAGAACTGATGTTCGTGCCCTTTGACCGGTATCGTTCCTTTCTCCTCGTAACCGCATGCACTGCATACTCTGTGTCTGGTTCCTTCCGCACTTTCTGTTGCTTCTGTATCCGTTATCCATTCGCCGTAGCCGTGCGCCTGAATCTCGGATTTCTCACCGCAGGCGCATGCATGCCAGTGGCTTGTCTCATTCTTTTCCCACGCAGATGAAAACTGATGCTCATGTCCCTTGGCTGGTATCGTTCCTTTTTCCTCGTAACCACACGCACCGCATACCCTGTGCTTTGTTCCCTCTGCGCTTTCTGTCGCTTCTGTATCGGTTATCCATTCGCCATAGCTGTGCGCCTGAACCTCTGTTTTTTCTCCGCAGGCACATACATGCCAATGGCCTGTCTCATTCTTTTCCCACTCGGCTGAGAACTGGTGTTCATGTCCTATCACCGGAATGATGCCGTTTTCGGTGTAATCGCACGCACTGCATACCCTGTGCTTTGTTCCGGTCTCGCTTTCCGTTGCCTCTGTATCGGTTATCCATTCGCCGTAGCTGTGCGCCTGAACCTCTGTTTTTTCTCCGCAGGCACATACATGCCAATGGCCTGTCTCATTCTTTTCCCACTCAGCTGAGAACTGGTGTTCATGCCCTGTCACCGGTATGCTTCCGTTCTCAGTGTAACCGCACGCACTGCACACTCTGTGCTTTGTTCCGGTCTCGCTTTCCGTCGCTTCTGTATCTGTTATCCATCCGCCAAAGGAATGGGCTGCCACGTCTTTCTTCTCTTCGCACGTGGTGCATACATGCCAGTGATTCGCGGCGTCACTCTTCCACTCGGCATCATTCCAGCTATGAACATGCCCCTGCGCCTGAACGGTCACCTTCACGTCAATATCGTCAACAACAACATATTTATCCAGATTCTTCGGCGTATAAACCGCCTTGAACGTATGTTCTCCCACAGTGCCCACATCTGATGAGGCATCCTTCCATGTAAACCCTTCCGGAAGCGCAACCGCAGAAAGCGTCTGGCCTACCGTCGCCGTCAGGCCTGTCGGAACCGTATAGGAAGGCTTCTCCTTTACCATAAAATAAATTGCTGTCCTGTAAATGGAATCTCCAAGCCATCCGCTTGTTACTTCTACCTCTGCCACAGACAACTCGAAATCCTCGCTGACCAAAATTGTTTTCGCCGCAGTGTCCACGGTAACACCATTAATGGGTTTTATCGTTCCATACAGAGCATCCGATGGGTCCGCAATCCTTTTCAGCAGCTCCGGCATCTCACTTGCCTCACCCTTGACAACAAATACGTCAGCAATGGTAAACTCCTGGCTCTTCACATTAAAGCTGGTTTTTCCTTCCAAACCGGCATAATCACTAATTTTATTGTCTTTGAAATCAATCTCAATATCACGGTCTTTTAAGCCGACAAACTCACTGAGCGAAGTGAGCCTGCATCCTGATAAGTCTAACGTCTTCAAATTTGGAAAAGCCACAGGCAGTGATGCCAGCTTTGCAGCTGTAAATTTATTAGAATTATAACTACCGGATATAGAAGTCGACGTTCCCGTAAAAACCTCTTTTCCTAAACGCAGAGTCGTCAGATTGCTTAGTGCCGTGTCCTTCATACCAGCCAGAGTATCCAGCGATTCATCCGTAAGCTCATTTCTTCCCAATCTCAGTGTCTCCAGCACACCTTCACCCAGATTTTGGAGAAAAGAAACATCCGATATGGAACAGTCGTCCAGATACAGTTTGGCCAACCTTGGAAAATGTGCTTTGTCAATCTTTGCACATGCATCCTGCGCCGCCAACTCATTTCCCGACAGATTCAAAGACGTTAAATTCGGCATTGTCAAATCAGGAACGCTGGTCAGACCGCAGTTATACAGACACAAACTTTGCATACTTGTTCTATTGTTAAGTATGGAAAAATCAAAACTGCCCAGTCCCCTGCTGTTGTTTATCACAACGTCCTTCAGATTATCAGAACTGTTAATCAGTTTTTTAAGAACATCCACATTAGCAGCGTTCTCCATATCTATGCCGCTTAATTTCAGTTCCAGACGTGTAAGCCTGTCAAAATTAATTTTCAGCTGCTCGGTAGTTTTATCCCCCTCAACCAACGCTCCGTTGTTATTAAGAGATTTCAGTGAATTCAATACCTGCTCTCTGAGTTTTTCGTCTGCAATTGTGATTGTCTCCTCACCCTGCGCCAGAACGGTTCTTGGTGTCCACGAAAATACCGAATTGGCAATAAATGCAAGCAATAACACCACCAGAATGCATATGCTTCTTTTTTTACTTTTCATTTTGTCTCTCCTTTTCATCATCTTATATGGTAATATTGATTATTTCATACAGCTATTACTTACTTATTAAATATATCGCCATTATCACCCATTGTCAAGATAATGTTTTCCACCCTTTTCCCATCACACACTGCCTCCGCCAGACGCCCCCCTTCATAGCGCAGCTTCAGTGAAAAAAACGGCCTGCCTTCCTCCAGCAGACGGAAAAATAATTTGTCGCCCTCCCATATCGGCAGCTTATACACATCCTCCTTTTCCACCCATTCCAAATTTCCTTCGTCACACTCGCGCAGTTCCCCCTCAAAACCGCAGGCAGTATAGAGGAACATATATTCCGCCGCACAGTCCGCTTTATCAGAAATAAAAGTGATGATACCGCGCAGGCTGTACGAAACAAGCGTCAGCCCCGTCTCCTCCTCTGCCTCCCGAAGCAGGCATTCCTCCGGGGATTCCCCCCATTCAAAATGCCCGCCGATTCCGACCCATTTATCCTTATTGATATCCTTTTGTTTTTTCACACGATGCATCATCAGGTACTTGCCGTCCTTTTCAATATAACAAAGAGTCGTACATGGATGCCTGTCAAAACTCACCTTATTTTTGTCCATCTATTTAAATCTCCATTTCTTCTTAGATGTCACATTTTCTGCAAAATTGGTCCAAAGCCACATCTATCTGTCGCTGTATGCTTTTACTCCTCTTCCCATCCATGCTCCTGCCGGCCAAACCTTCTGCCTTCCCCTGCGCAGAGATAAGCCATCACATCTGGAAACAGATTGCAAATCGTATTTAACCCGCACACTGTAGTATTGTCCGGATCATTGATATATTCCTCAGACTCATCTCCCACAAAGAAACGCCACCCACTGTCTGGATAATCCGGATGCGGCTCATCGTGATACATATAGCCGATAAATTGTGCATCCAGTGCCTTTTTCGTAATAAAACAGCCCGGGTTGGCATCCAGCAGACTGGCCCACTCCCTCTCTTTGGGTATGTACCAGCCGTTTCGCTGCCACACCCCGCCTTCTGCCAGAAGGCTTTCCAGGATTCTATCGTTGATTTCAAGAAACCCTTCAACGTCCGGCTCATCCCTGCCCATCTCATAAAGAGCACCGCACAAGCAGCTAAGAGCATATTCCCCATAGGAATGATAGAACACCTGCGCCTGCCTTACCCACTCATCTGTTATCTGCCAGAACTCTTCCTCAGAAATGATTCCACAGGCAGCCGCGTTCCTGCACAGGCCGATTCTCTCATTGATATCCCAGGCATAGAAGCCCTTTTCCTCCACGAACGGACAGAACGCTTCCGCCAGTTTCCGGCAATGCTCAAATCTGCTGCGCCCTTCGGGATTCAGCTCATTTATATCAAACAACGGCGCATCCTTCCAGAAAGTCATAAACTGCTCATACTCCCTGCTCCCTGAAAATAACCAGCATGCCTGCATAAGCGAATCCTTATCTTCTACACCGTACATCCTCTGCAAATGCTGCCGCACCTGCTTTTTTTCTTCCTCGCCATCACAAAAGTACAGGCTTTCATATCCCATATGGACCGGGATACCCGGCACCTTCCGGCAGGCGGAAATTCCGCCGAGCAGAAGAGTAAACTGTTCTCTGGACACTTTTGAAGCTGCAGTTTTTGCTGCCATTGCCTCATACCTTTGTTTGCATTCCATGACCTTTTCTACAATTTTTTTCATATACATTCCTTTCTGTGTCTGCCATCGCATTATGCTGGCGTGCTGACCACTTGTAATCTGCAAAAAGCCCTGTCGTCAAAGCTTACATTTCCTGGCTTTATCCCTTTTGTGGAACGAAACAGACGGAAGAACAATGGGTCCTTTTTTATGATGTTATCCAGTTCCCTTTCACATGCATCCAGAGATTCCATCAGAACCGGGTAGCCATCGCTTGCCAGAATAACCATATCCCCTTCGGCAACTGAATACCGCTTTATCATGGATTTCTGAATACCCATCCCGTTTAAGACGGGGTAGCCAAACTGCACTGGTTTATTTTCAAATGCAAACTGCATCATCAGGTTTTTCTGGATACTTTTACGTCCCAGGTCATTTTGACTTAATTGCTTTATGTCCATTCCCTTTGAAATGTAATATTCCAGACAAAATGCCCGTAAATCTGCATTTAATTCATCAATTTTCTTACTATGTGTATAAACCTGTTCATTAATCCTGCACTGACAGTCACCATAGCGCCCCTGATTCTCCTT
>CANOFI010000045.1 GCA_947565255.1 uncultured Lachnospiraceae bacterium | reverse complement strand
ACAGGAGAGTCGTTTGTATCGTTGGCTGACTGAACAGCTAACTCGCTCATTCTCTGAAGAATGGAGTGTACTTCGTTCATAGCACCTTCAGCTGTCTGAATCAAAGCGATACCATGCTGTGCATTGGTAGAAGCCTGATTTAAACCACGAATCTGGTTACGCATTTTCTCAGAAATTGCAAGACCAGCAGCGTCGTCACCTGCACGGTTAACTCTGTAACCAGATGATAACTTCTCGGACTTCTTTCCTAACTGTGTGTTGTTAATTCCTAAGTTCCTGTTTGCGTTCAACGCATTAATGTTATGTTGCACTCTCATAATAAATTCCTCCTTGAAATTAGATATTAGTAGCTTCCCTGCCACTTATGTTCTGGTAATAAACTTTTCCAGATACAGCCGTACGCTCTGTCTCTGTCCGCTTATTACAGTCAAGTAAAGTAATTACTTACTATTTACTTGTAATATATATCGTCAAACTCATAAAATACTTTAGGGATTTCGAAAAAAAATTTAATTAATTTTTTTTATCCATAAACTGAGCGTCCACTACCTGCATTTTTGACATGCTTTTGTAGTAATTCTGTGCGACGTCCATCCCTTTTTTTGCCTCACGGACACTCTTTTTCATCCTGGAAAACTGACCCTCAATTAACGTTCTGTTTTTTTCCTCTGCTTTCTGAATTAAAACAATCTGGTCGGTAATCACCTTAATCAGCTGCTGCATGGCTAGAATCTGTTCCCGAAACTGCTCTTTCCTGCCCTGCAGTTCACCACGGACTTTCTCAAACAATGCCTCAAAACCGTTATCCAGCTGTGTAATCTGCGCTGCGCACTCATCCTTTTCGTCCAGCAGATTACGAAATGCATCCATATCCATTTCCGGCTGCATGGCAAGCTCTTCAAGCTTATTGTTAAGTCCAATTATACTGCTCAAAAGCTTTGTCTTCTTCTTCAGACTTTCCGCCATCATTTCTATATATTGTCCTGTCTGCGCCATAGTATCACCTTATTCTCCCTGCTTCGCCTTCTTCATAACCTCTTTCCAGGTATCCCGCATGCCGCGGAGATGCTTTAATGCAAGCTCCAGCATTTCTTTATCATTTTTCACATTGGCTTCTACAAGCAGGGCATAGATATACTGATACACTCTTTCAAAGTCTTTCGCAACCTCATACTTATGATTCAGCGTATCAAGAAACTCTATCACAATATTTTCTGCTTTCACAATATTAGTGTGTTTCTTTTCCAGATCATCCTCCTCCATAGCCATCAACGCTATATTACAGAACTTAATTGCCCCTTCGTATAACATAAGGGTAAGCTCCGCCGGAGACGCCGTCTGAATCTTACTGTCCTGATATGCTGCATAAGGATTGTTACCTACCATAATTCCTGCTCCTTGTCTTTTCTATTATGCACCAAACAATCCGGAAAGGGAAGACTGCTGCTGATTCAATGATGATAACATCTTTTCCATGGTGGTAAATTTGCTCCTGTAATAATCTTCCCACCAGGTAATCTTTTCTTCCTGCGCTGCAATCTTTTCTGTGTAACTGTCATATTCTATCTTCATCTGTTTATCGTTATATGCAGTATAGCTGCTGCTCAGACTTGTGGAACGCATGGCTGTTGTCATACTGCTATACAAATTAGACGCTATCCCGGATAATACTTGTGCCACCTGGTCCGGATCGTTCACCAGCATATCCATCAGTTTGTTGTCCTTCGAACTGAACAGCGTATCGTCCTCATCACCGTCAATATGATAAGCACCGCGCTCATTCTCAGCCGCATAGAGATAGCCTCCTGTCTCAATACCCAATTGCGACAGATACCCTCTCTTGCCATTGCCCATATCGATGCCACGTGCCATACTATTCTTCATAACCTGAATAATATTGTTCAGAGAAGCATCCCGGCGAAGCAGACTGCCTTTCACCTTTTCTTCCCAAAGCTCAATCTCTTTATCTGTCATGGCTGCCTTCTCTTCGTTTGTCAACGGCTCATATCCTTTTGCACTTCCTGCATTGTACAGCTTATCCATCTCGTTAATAAGCTCGTTGTAACCCTTAAAGAAGTCTTTTACCATATTATAGACAGCTTCCGTATCCTGACTGGTTGTAATACTTACTATATCATCCTTTGAATCTCCTGTCAACTCCTGCGCCGTAATCGTCAGTCCATTGACATTAAATGTATTGCTGTCGCTCACAAATCTTGCATCATTTAAATAAATCTCTGCATTCTGTCCCGCAATACGCACCGCGCCGGTTCCGTCTGTTGCATTGCTGGCTGTGATATCTCCGCTGACCTGTGCCTCATTATAACGAATTACACTGATTGCCGACCCATCAATGGAGCTGACTTTGTTGTTATGCAGATAGTCGTACTGTATCATGAAATTCTTGGCGGTTTCCCACTTATTCTTGTATTGCTCTGTGAGCTTCTCATCCAGCGCTTTGTTCTGCTCATCCACATAAGCAGCCAGCTTCTCATCTGTACTGATAATCTCCTTCTTCTCATCAATATTCTTTTGATTTTCCGCAATTCTTTCCTCGTTCTTTTTAATAGAATCTGTTGCTTTTTCAATCTGCTCTGTCAGATTATCTATGTACTTCTGACGCGTATTCTCTATATCTTTCGCAGTCTCATCGCCAATGGCCTTATCCACCGTCTCGATTGCCTTCATCTGAAGCTGCAAATCCTCATATTTTTTCTGATCGTCCTCAGACAATGTCTCTCCGGCATCTATCCGGCTCTTATACTGGTCAATGCTGTTCTTCACATCATTATAATAAGATGTCTGGCTTCCGTCAGCAGCCTTGTACATATTGGCATAATCTCTCTGATATTCCAGTAACTTCTTATTATTTAACGACTTTTCATTCGTCTTTCTGAGATTTTCATTACTGGTCTCCCAGCTCTTAATG
The DNA here is from genome assembly GCA_947565255.1 of uncultured Lachnospiraceae bacterium. Lineage (GTDB taxonomy): Bacteria > Bacillota > Clostridia > Lachnospirales > Lachnospiraceae > JAAVZI01. Next base: position 9,035 of record CANOFI010000045.1, on the reverse strand, counting down.
TCGTTCAGAAAACCTTCTTTTACCTTATCTGCTGTAAATTTCTGATTTTCATAGTCCTCTTTCAGCAATTTGGAAATATCATCGCTGCTATAGCCGGCCCACTTCCTGTACTGTTCCACATCTTTCTCTGTCGGCTCCGTATACAGTCCAAGCTTCTTTAAATTATCAATGCCGTTTCCATCTGCTGCAGTCAGAGAAAAATCATTTGTCACACCGCTGTCCTTTGCGCTAATAAAAAATCTCTGGTTTGTCGCATCAAAACTGGCATTCACGCCTGCATCCTTTAGCTGGTTTACAAAATCGCTGACTGTAGTATCCCCGTCAATTGTCAGCACACTCTGCTTTCCTGCCACAGAAATGTTGATTGAGCCTTTTTCTACGCCAAGCTCACTTAGCTTTGTATCGCTTGTCACCCTGCCGTCAACGACATTGCCGTCTGCGTCCCGTCTCTTTACCTCGCCTCCGGTCAGATATCCTGACTTCGCAAGCTGTGTTATAGCCAGTGTCTGTGTTCCGTTCACACTTCCGCTGCTCGCTGTTATCTTTGCAACGGATGGGTCAGACACACTGGTTACCTTCTTATTGTAGGAACCAATCATTCTCATATTACTCAAAGACTTCGTATAGAAGCTGTAAATCTTCGAATTCAGTTCCTTCCATGCATCCATTTTCCATTCTAACTTCTTCTGTGATTTTACAAGCTGGTTCTTTTTCTCCGTCTTTGACATGACCATTGCTTCAATGACGGCATCTGTATCCATTCCAGAAGTAAGTCCTGATAATCCAATTCCCATAATGGCGCCTCCTATCTTTTCTCATCGACCAAAAGACCCGCAAGCTCCCATGCCTTCGCAATCATATCTAAGGTCTTCTCCGGCGGAACCTCACGGATAATTTCCTTCGTGTCTTTGTCCACAATCTTAATTGTGACACGGTTCGTCGCCTCATGATACCCAAACTGCGCTTCCACATGCTGATGTCCAATCTGTTTGTTCAGTTGTTCTACAGATTTGCGAATCTTTTCATTCTGCTCCTGCTGATTGGCAGAATTGTCACCCGTATGCTGACCATCCCCTTCATTCTGACGGACAGTAAAATCGGTCTTCTTTGTGGCAACCTCCTGCGCAACCTGAACTTCCTGTACCTGGGCATCCCTGCTCTCCTGTACGGGCTTAACTGTTGCATTTGACGTCATTCCCTGGTATGACATCGCTGTTGTTCCTATCGGTTCGATAGCCATACAATCACCTCCGTGTGATATAAAATATTTTTGACTGCCTCTGCTGTATGCATACTGTATACAGCAAAGACATTTTCTAATATATTAATCGGCATTTCTGTCGAATAATTTACCCATCTGCTATAACATCTTTTTCAGATTCTGCAATCCCTCACTCTGAAGCGCCGCCTTATTGGCCTCTTCAATCTGCACATAAACCTCCTTGCGGTAAACTGGCACTTCCTTCGGTGCATTAATTCCAATCTTCACCTGGTCGCCGCGGATTTCAAGCACGGTAATCTCAATATTATGGTTGACAATAAGGGATTCACCTTTTTTTCTTGATAATGCCAGCATCTACTCACCCTCCTTCTCATTCTTTGCCTTGAGAATATCATACACCGGACACCGCACCTGATACTCATCGCCTTCCACAATAATCTGGCAGGCTTTGTTCGTACTGGAGTTTATAATAATGGGTGCCTTCTGGTTCACACTAATCTGCGTGACATCCTTCGGCACGGTCATTGTAAGCAGTACCATCAAATCCTCCTGCTCAAACTCTCCGAGCTGGTTAAACCATTCATCCTCAACTACCGGATTATATTCTTCAAAAATTGCAAACGGGTCTACTATAGGCAGTGCAAATTCTCCGTCTTCCAGAGACTGCAGCCAGAAAATTTTATTCCTGTCCTCGCTCACTTCATCAACAATAAGCGTAAATTTTTTTAAATCCGGAAAACCGATCAACCCATCCTGAAAGGTAAGTATTTTGTCCTCCGCAACGTCCATCGCTCCGAAATTCCTCGTTTCTACGTTCACTCAAGTACCCCCTAAATGTAATTTAATAATGATAATTTACTGATATTTCCCGTTGCCTGCAGGGATAGATTATACGCATAATTGGCAGCCGTATAATCCAAAATGATATCTGACAGTTCACGGTCTTCATTTTGTGTCATAAGCTCCTGGAAATTTGTCTTTTGCTGCTCCGACCGGGTCTTAATCATCTGAAGCTGGCTGTAACGGTTGCCCATGTCCGAAATCTGCAGGTTGACATGCGCCTCATACTTCTGCATGCTCCCAACGCCCTTCTTAAACAATCCTACCATCCGGTCCTTCTTTAAATCAATTTCTTTTTCAGTTGCCTTCAGCATACTCTTTAACGCCTCCTGGTCTGCGTCGCCCTGGTATACCTTTTCTTGTAACATCGCCTCTATATCCGCTTTTTTCTTCTCTGCCTCTTCCACAGCGGTCACTGCGTCACGAAGGTTCGCAATCTCCTTTTTCACATCAAGGATGAGAATATCACTCGCCTCCGTATTAACTTTAATGGCCTGATTAAAGCCCACATTATAATCAATTGCCTGGACTTCCTTTGCATATTCAACCCCGGTATTTAAATCCTTACAGTCAAAATACATGACTGGATTTACCTCGCCTTCCTGAAAACCGGTCTTATCATAATTTACCGAAATTTCTGCATCTATCGATAATTTAGACAGCTCCTCGTGCAGTCCTTTTCCGAACACCAGTTCTCCTGTCTCTTTAATATAATTCACACCCATATTATCAGGATTTAAATAAATGGAATCTCCGTCTGCCAGGGAACAGGTTTTCACGGTTCTGGTCACTGGGGTCGTGGTACCGGCAGGTGTATACGTCAGGGAGGTCAGATTTTCCACATTCTGATATGCAAGATTGTAGGTAGGCACCTCCGACGTCTGCGGATAATCCACAGGTTCAATCTCTGCTACAGATGCCCTGTTTACGACAACATTATTGGATACATAATCCCGGATACCAACCTGCCCTATCGTAAAATTCTCCGTGATATTATAGCTTGCATGCGGGTCCGCTGCCTTATAAGTCACATTGCTGTCTGTTTTGTATCCGGAAAATATGGTTCTTCCGGCATAACTGGAATTTCCTTCTCCGTAAAACTGATCAACCAGTGCCTCCAAATCTTCCACAATCGCCATACGCTCTGCTGTAGCCAGATAATCATTATCCCCCTGTGTAAAGTCATTATACATATCCTTGAGAATGTCTCTCATGTTTTTCATAGATGCTTCCGTTACTTCCATCCAGGATGTTGCATCCTCAATGTTCTTATCCGCATACTGTACCAGCTCCGATACGTTTGCGCGAAGCCGCAGGGAACGGACTGCAATAATCGGGTCTTCCGAAGGCCTCGATATTTTTTTCTGCGTGGACATCTGGGTATTTAATGCATTCATATTCACTTTATTTCCATTGATATTACCCTTCTGGGTATTTAACATAATCCCGTTCGTAATTCTCATGAACCGCTACCTCCTATACTCCTGTATCAAGAATCAGTTTGTCGTACACTTCCGTAAGAACGCTGATTACTTTGGACGACAGATTATATGCATGCTGAAAACGCATCAAATCCATTCCTTCCTCATCCTCATCCACTCCGGAAATGGACAGTCTCTGGTTCGTAATTGTCTGCCCTATATTGCTGTAATTATCCATATTCGTCTTTGCACTCTGCGTTGCCACAGATATATCCGAAAGCAGCGCCTCAAAGAACTGTGCCGGTGTCGACTTATTAATAATCAGTTCATCCTTCATATTCTTAAACAACTTCAAAAGATCGCCCTTTGCGACACCATCCTCAATATTCGTTGTTGTTGCCAGCTTCTTCGGGTCGTTTAACAGCTCATCCGGCACTTTAAAATATTTTGCCGTCATTTTATAGTAAGTATCCGTATCGGATGCAATCGCCGTGTCTGCAAAGGTATATTCGCCGCCGGTAGGAATTTTCGAAGTATACAGAAAACCTGCTTTATTTCCGTATAAATCCTGTCCCTGTGTGTGAATATCGTTTGCCGCTTTGGCATAGCAGCGCACAAATTCATTAATCTTTGCCATATAATATGGAACTCCGCAATAGTCGACCGTGTTTCCTACTTCTGCATTTTTCCCCTGAATCCCCTGGCTGTCAAAAGCCGTCAACTGTCTTGCCATGGTGAATCTGTATTCGCCGTTGCCTAAATATTCAAAGCTGTCATATGTAAATTCCCGGCCGTTAAACACAATTTTACCGTTCTCCGGAAGATTCATTTTTGTGATATCCGTTATGTTGGCACCGGACAATGTCACCGTATTGCTCACCAGGTCCACATCACTGACCTTTCCGTGCAGATTTTCTGCATTATTCCCATCGCGCATAGCAATCAGTCCCTGCAGATATCCGCCTACTGATGTGGATTTCATGTTAAAGTCCTGGCCGTTTTTCCAGTAAATATCGTACAGACCTTCAATATCGCACTGATTATTCTTTACTTCCCTCGGCACACATTCCAGCGTATTGTAATTATAGTCTTTCACAAGCATCTGCCCGTCAATCTTGACGTAATATGTCGTCTGTCCGGTATAAATTATGTTGCCGTAAGCATCTTTCATGTTGCTTGGAACAGCCTTCTCCTCTACCTCCACATCGCAGATACTGGAAAGCTCATCAATCAAAAGGTTGCGGGAATCACGCAGTTCATTTGCCTTTTCGCCGGTGACCTCCACCATGGCAATCTGCTTGTTTAAAACGGAAAGCTGCTGGGCAATGCTATTAATTTCATCCACTCTTCCCTTTATTTCCTCGTTACAGTCCTCCTGCACATCCTCCCAGTTTGCAGCCAGCTGGTTCAGCGTATCGGCAATCGATTTCGCCGCATGCACCATTCCGTTTCTTGCCGCTTCATCCTCAGGTGTCTTCAGCACATCCTCCAGAGCATTGTCAAACTTGCTCAGAGCTGTGGTAATTCCTTTTTGATTCTCTTCTTCAATGTATTTCTCAATCTGGGTCATGTAATAATTTTTGGTGTAATGCTCTCCGCGTCTTTCGCAATTATCCCAATATTTATAATCATAATACGTATCCCGAATCTGCTCAATGGCAACAGCAGTCACACCGGTTCCCACGGTTCCGTACTTTGCAAATGCACGAAGAGACTCGGACGTCACTCTTGTTACCTGCTGTCTGGTGTACCCTTCCGTCCGCAAATTCGCAATATTATTGCCTGTTGTATGCAAAGACGCCTGATACGCCGACAACCCGGAATACCCTATTGTCAACCCTAAAAATGTAGAACTCATATTGTCATGTCACCTCACTGTTCTATTCCGGCTTATTTCATTCCAAGCTGGGAAATCAAATGGCCGAGCATCTCATTAATTACATTTATGTAACGGGAGGAGGCATTGTATGCATTCTGGAACTTAATAATATTCGTCAGCTCTTCATCCGAAGATACCCCGGCAACCTCCAACCGTTTATTATCAATATAAGTTACTTCTTTACCCAGTGCATCCGCTATGTTGGAATACACGGAACCGATATTGGCAAGCTCGCCTATCAGCTGCTTATAATAGGTCTGATAGTCTACCTTGGCCGCACTGTATGGATTCAGCCTTGCAAACGGCTCTATCCATTTATCCAGCATTGCCATGGCCCTGGCATAATCGGCATCTCCCTGCTTGGTTGTCATCGGCAGGGCCGATGCATCCTGCATCACCGTCGGATTCACACTGACATTCCCGACCGTATACTGTGTGCCCAGCCTTCCTTCGATTTCTTCATTATATACATAGTATTCCTTTTGCTGCCCATTCACGGTCAGAGTCTTCTTTGTATAACGCTCATATCCGTTCCTGGAAAACAGCTCCACACCTATCTGTCCGTTCGCACCATATGAAGTATTCTCTTCATCCAGTACGGTTACTTTTGTGCCGTCATCCGTTACGATTTCCGTATTCGGACAGAGCAGGTCATTTAACATGGTCACAATTGAATGGAACATCTGGTCAAACTCCGCCTGCACATTATTAATAGCGGAAATCGATGTATATGAATCATAACGGGCCAGCCGATCGTACGCATCCTTGGCAGCAATATAAGCCGGATCTGTCTCGCCGCCGGCATAATCCGACGCATTCGGCTCATAGATATTCTCTCCGGAGCTAAACCGGTCAAATATATCAGTGACTGCAATATAAACCGGGTCGCTTAATCCGCCTGGAAAATCCTCCGGCTCCGGCCGGACCGGAATATCCAGATAATTTGCCTGCACATCACCCCGCGCAAGCACATAAGCCTTCAACTGCCCTACATCTGTATTAAATTTCGTACTGATTTCTTCCTTATGTGCAAACACTGGCTCATCACCAAGATGAGGCCACGTCGGCGTCACCAGTTCTGTTTTCGGGTCATAGGCGGCTTCCATTTTCCAGTATCCGGTCTTTGTCACAAAGTCCTGTCCTTCTGTCCGCACCCGGACCATGCCCGCCTCATCTTCTTTATAACTGATTTTCATAAGCGTGCCCAGCTCATCCAGAGCAGAATTGCGCAAATCCCTTAAATCATTCGCATTCTCAATTCCCGCTGCCTCAATTCTGCATATATCCAGATTCAGCTGGTATATATTCTCGCCCAGCTCATTAATCCGGTCAACTGTCTGTTTGATCTTCACATTGACATTCTGCTGATAATCCTTCAGTCCGATCGCCACTGCATTGCATCTTGTAACAAAGGAATTGGCCTTATCCTTCAAAAGCGCAAGCTGTGTTGCATCATTGGGATTCTTGGCAACCTCTGACATTGCATTCCACAAATCTGTCATAGCCGTCTGTACTTCAACACCTTCCAATTCCCCAAACAATGTCTCAATTTCCTCAATTGCCTCATAGCTCCCGGCATAAAATGCCTGGCGCCCGCTTTCCAGACGAAAGGATTCATCAAGAAAACGGTCCCGGACCTGACGGACCTCACTCAGCTGTACGCCCAGTCCTACCTGGGTCCATCCAATTGCTTTTGTCTTATCTATTGTGTTATATACTGAATTGCCAAAAACTACCTGCTGTCTCGTGTACCCTTTTGTCTCGACATTTGCAAGGTTGTTGGAGGACACATTCAGGGCTCCCTGGCTGGCAAGCAATCCCGATGTACCAATATATAAACTACCCATTAAAGGCATGATTCCAAACCACCTTTCTACTTATCATTGCTTCTGGTCAAATCTTCCGGTACCTTTTACCGGAGATGCGCTTGTTGCATCCTTGCTGTAATTTGCAGTCTCAGGAGCGGTTCTTAAGCTGCGGAAAAGTGTCAAATCAAATTCTACCATCTCTAATGCCTGATCCACCAGTAATTTGTTCTTCTCATTACTGGTCTTCATAAGACGGGCCGTGGCAAGGAGGTTATCATATGCTTCCTGCAGCTTTTTCTGTTCTTCAGGCTGTTTCTCAAGCATATCAATCAGTCCTGCCACGGTAATTTCCTGCATATCCCGGCCAAGCACGATTCCCATATCCTGAATGACCTCATCACACTTTTTCTCGCACCGCTGAATCACTTCCACAATATCCTGCTCCTGCTGTGCAATTTCCTGTATGTTCTGCACGTCCGCCGAGACCAGCGCCTCTGTCTTTTTCTCCGACAGTGCAATCAGCTTCTGGTACTCCTCATCCTCCGTATGCAGAACCTCTAACAAATCTTCCATTAAGCTTGCCATATAGTTACCTCATCATCCGGTTATACCGTTCTATTACTTTTTCCGCAAATGCATTCCCGGACACCTCATATGTTCCGTCCTGTACCCTGCTTTTTATCCGGGCAACCAGATCCTCCCTGACATCCGGCGATTCCGCAACAGCCTTCTTTGCAATCTGATAATCACGGCCCGCCTGGGAAATCTGCACCTTATCCTTCTGTGCCTCCACCTTCTTTTTCTCGGTCTTGGCCGCATTATTGCTGCTGTATAACTGGGCTACTTTCTGCATTCCATCTATCCTCATGTTTTCCAACTCCTTTCTATGCAACTATTATCATCCATGACTACATTCTAATCATCTTTACGTCTATGTTATCGGAACTTTTTCATAAATTCTTTATATTTTTTGACAAAAAAGCAAAGACTGTTGCAAAAATCACGGAGCGTACAATCTACAGACCACATTATGTAGCGAAAATGAACTATATATTGCACCTGCATTTCATTTTGCGGACAGCCCCTGCCTGGCCAGTTTATGCAATCCGGGTCACATCAATCCGGCTGTTTTTTACTTTTTGCGCCTTTTCTTTTCCTCGTATTTTTCGATATGATATATTCCATTACCGCATAATAGAATAATATCAAAGCCGCACTCAAAATCAGCGCCCCGACAATATCGGTCAGCCAGTGCACGCCGGAAAACAGACGGCCGGCTACGATGAGCACTATGAGGACAGCAAGAACCGCAAGAACTACCTTTCTTACCGTCACATTCTTAATGCGCTTATAAAACTGCATCATTGCCGTTACGAGAATACACACTGCCAGCATCGTATGGGAAGACGGATAGGACGGTTCCAGGCCTTCTCCCATATCGATTGGCCGGTAGTTAATGACCAGCTTTTCAAACAACAGATAAAAGCAGGCTACCGCAGTATAAAATCCTGCCAGCACGTAAAGACTGCTCTCTACTTTTCTTAAATCTTTTCTTGTTATAAGCTGAAAAACACCAAGCATTGCAAAAAATGCCGCAATGGCAAGCGCAAGAATGCCAAGGACTTCTGTCAGTTTGTACAGGAACATATGTTCCCCTATTTTTCTGGCTGCCCATACGTTCAGAGAGGCGAAGCCAATTTTAGTTTTCTCGCACCCGACCGGCTGTACATCCACCTTCAATAACAATATTGTAAATATCAAAAACAGTACAAATACTATCCCTGCTGCCACAAAATTTTGTCTTATTTTTCTTTTCTTCATCGAGCTTATTAGCATAATACTTCAACGCCTCACGTTTTTTTATC
>CANOFI010000044.1 GCA_947565255.1 uncultured Lachnospiraceae bacterium | reverse complement strand
TAACGACCTACTCCCTTTCCAGGGGAGCCCCTTCAGCCGCTTGGGTACTTCTCCAAAAGCCTGTACAATTTCAAACTATTCAAAATATTCAAAACAAAACGGAGAAGGTGGGATTCGAACCCACGGCCCCTTGCGGAGTCACTGGTTTTCAAGACCAGCTCCTTAAACCACTCGGACACCTCTCCGTATGGCACGCTTTTTCAACGCAAAAAATATATTACCATTCCTGACATACAATGTCAACTACTTTTTTAATATTTTTAAAATTTTTTTTGATTTCTTCTTTTTCCATTCTTCTTTTTGATATTCTTTCAAAAAAACTTCAGCAACCGCCAGGTCTTCCTTCGTCGTAACTTTGATATTATAATAGGAACCCGGTATTAGTTTTACCTGTCTGTTCAGCATGGTTTCCACTACCATGGCATCGTCCGTAACTGCCACATCTTTTTTCGAAAATAATTTTTCGTAGGCAGTTTTTATAAGCTTGTATGAAAACGCCTGTGGCGTCTGTACCGCCCAAACCAGTTCTCTTTTCGGCGTCTGGCATGCATATCCGTCAAAATCACTGACCTTTATCGTATCCTTCACCGGCATACCCACCACGCAGGAGCCATACTGCTGCGCTCCGCTAAGCGCCCGCGCAATCATCTGCGGCGTGACAAACGGTCTCGCGCCATCATGAATCAATACATAATCACAATTTCTTAATGCGCAAAGCCCGCGGTAAACCGAATGAAAACGTTCTTCACCGCCGGCCACGATTTGTCTGACCTTTTTGAATCCATACGGCTTTACAATCTCACGGCGGCAAAACTCTTCCTCTCCCGGTGCAGTTACAAGCGTTATCTGTTCAATTACGCTTTCCTCAAATGCACGCAATGCATAATATATAAGAGGCTTATCTCCTACGGACATATACTGTTTTGGAACACCGCTCTGCATCCGCCTTCCTTTTCCTGCTGCAAGGACAACTGCTGCAGTCTTCTTTTCCGTCATATGCTTTCTCCTAGCTTCAGACCGGGAACCGCATTTAAATCCCATCCATGTGTTTTTCCATTGATAAAATCATAATAGCCTGCCACCCCGATCATTGCAGCATTATCGGTACAAAAGATGGGCGACGGATTATAAAATCGAATGTTCCTTTGTTCACACGCCTGCCGCATGGCCTCCCGCAGCGTTGCATTCGATGCAACTCCGCCTGCAATGGAAAATTTATCCACTCCAAATTCCTGCGCCGCGTCCATAGCGTGCCCCACAAGCACGTCAATGACTGCCTTCTGAAAAGATGCAGCTACATCCGCTCTGCAAATCGGTTCCTTTTTCATCTGGCAGCCATTGATATAGTTGAGCACGGCTGATTTTAATCCGCTGAAGCTGAAATCATACTGCCCGCCTGCCACCTTTGCCCTCGGAAACGGAATCGCATCCGGGCTGCCCTGCTTAGAAAGCTCTTCAATCTTAGGACCGCCCGGATACCCCAGGCCAATTGCACGGGCAACCTTATCAAAGGCCTCCCCGGCAGCATCATCTCTTGTCCTTCCCAGTATCTCATACTGTCCATATCCCTTTACATTTACAAGATGGGTATGGCCTCCTGATACAACCAGGCACAAAAACGGCGGTTCCAGCTCTTTATTTTCAATATAATTGGCACAAATGTGTCCTTCAATATGGTGCACACCCACAAGCGGAATTCCGAGTGCAAAGCTTAACGCCTTGGCAAATGCGACACCAACCAGCAAAGCTCCGACCAGGCCCGGTCCGTATGTCACTGCAATCGCGTCTATGTCATCGAAAGAAGCCCCTGCACCCTGCAAAGCCTCCTCCACAACCTGATTAATCTTCTCAATATGCTTACGGGAAGCAATTTCCGGCACCACGCCGCCATATAATTTGTGAAGCTCTATCTGGGAGGAAATTACATTTGACAAAACGTCCCGCCCATTCCTGACAACGGCCGCCGCAGTCTCATCACAGGAACTCTCAATTGCCAGAATCCATATATCATCCTTATTCTTCATCCTCATCTTCGTCCGGCTTTTCAATCGACTCCGTGCCCATAATTTTCCAATAGCCGTCCTCGTCCTTTCTCATGATAATCTGTTCATAGCTTTCCATCCATGCAGAACTATTCTTTATCTTAAACATAATCGGTATCTTCGTACAATCGTACCCGTCCTTATCCACATAAACTGCCACTTTGTCTGCTTCCTGAAGTATCTTGAAGCGCGTGATAAGAATTTTATCCTTCTGATACTGCTTAACTTCCTTTTTCAGCGCCTTTAACCGGTCATTATACTCATTATTGGCAAGCAGCTCCTCCGCAAATAATTTGCGAAGCTGCTTATAGACTTTTTCCACCTGCTCCTCCGTAACCTCTTCTCCGTGCACCTCTTTGGAAATAGAGCAGTACAGCTTGGCAACCGCTGTCGGCGTCTTCGGATAATTTGCATCCAAATCCCGGTTGATAATTTTTTGCAGCTCTGTCTGCTTTGTATTGTCTCCTGTGGAGTCATTTTTGGTCTTGTTGATTCCCTTCCAGAAAATAACGATAATCACCGCCATCACCAAAACAACAAACACCATTACCCCGGCTTTCCCGGTGCCGCCTGATTTCTTATTCATAATATCCCCTGCCTTTCTTACTCGTCGTAATGCAGTTCAACGCATTTTCGGTCTCTGCCCGCCTTGCTGTTCGGAAAAACAGCTCTGACACTGTCCATATATTCTTCCGCCCTGACAAGAGACGGGCTGAAATGTGTCAGCCAAAGCTCCTTTACCTGTGCCTCCTTCGCCATAACAGCAGCCTCCTCAAAAGTCATGTGCTTATATTCCACCGCTTTCGCTTCCTTTTCTGGTTCTCCATACATACCTTCACAAATAAACAAATCTGCCCCGCGTGCATGATTTACAATCGCCGGTGTCGGACGTGAATCGGTACAATATGTCAGTTTGATTCCCTTTCTCTCCTCACCGAGCACCATATCTGGGGTGAACATTTGTTCTCCCTCCTGAATTGTCTCGCCCTTTTGCAGATGGCTCCAGTATTTTTGCGGAATTCCGGCCTTTTTGGCCCTTTCCAGGTCAAATTTGCCGACTCGCGGTATCGTAATACTGTATCCGTAACACAAAATATTATGATTGACTTTAAAGGCCTCCAGACGGTATCCATTCCGTTCCAGCACTTCATACGGGCCGCTCCACTCATGAAACTGTATCGGAAAAGGCAGCTCCGGCGCTATGACACGCAATGCATTTACAACATGCTCTAACCCCTTCGGGCCTGCCAGAAGCAGCGGCTCTGTCCGCTCTGCATTGCCCATTGTAAGCAAGAGTCCGGGCAAACCGCTGATATGGTCTGCATGGTAATGGGTAAAACAAATCAGGTCTATCGGCTTGAAGCTCCAGCCCTGCGCCTTGACAGACACCTGGGTCCCCTCTCCGCAGTCTATCAGAATACTGTTGCCGTTGTAGCGCATCATCAGCGCAGTCAGACTTCTATAAGGAAGCGGCATCATTCCCCCGCATCCCAGCAAACACACATCCAGCATAAAACTATCCTCTTTCTTATCGGTTTCTATTAATAAACAAAAAGTACTCTTTGTCTTTTTTCGCACTGCCATTGTTTCTATGTATAGTATACCGCATTTTTCCAAAAAAAACAAGAACTAAAAGAACCCTGAAAACGATGCATTTTGCCATCTTTCCCAGAGTTCCTCAAAACAATTTGTTGTATCTGTTTCATTTACACAAATTCTGTTACTTCTCCAGTCTCTACCGGAATGACAAATCCCGATACCAGTTCATCATAGCATGCCTCACATAAGCACCAGCTATGCCGCGCCCCATCCTTCTGAGAAAAATAACCCCATACTTTTTCTACATAAAGACAATCCTCCGCCGGAACGGTATGATGAGCATTCATGACATGTCCGCACCGGTTGCATGTGCACACAGCCTGTTTTTTTACTTCCTTCCCTATCTGCTTAACCATCCTGCGCACTCCTTTTTCCACATTTTCATCCTATCGCCACGTCCCATCCAAACCTCTGCCGGCCGACTGCGCCATGGCGCCTGTATTTCCTCTGACTTACAGTATAGCAGTTTTTTTTGTTTTTTGGTAGTGGAAATTGATGTCAATCACGAGACTGCCTGCAAATCATAATCTTTGCGTCCTCCACGGGGGCCGTATAAAACCGTTTCCGGATGCCGACTTCCATAAAGCCGAGAGATTCATAAAGACGAATGGCCGGCACATTGCTCTGCCGCACCTCCAGTACAAAATTGGTAACACCGTTTTCCCTTCCGTCCGCCATCAGCCGTCGCAGCATCGTGCGCGCAACGCCCTTTCGCCGCGCGGCTGCCTTTACTGCCACATTTACAATATTGGCCTCCTCAAAAGCCTGGTAATACCCACAGTAACCTACAATATCCTCTCCGTCACTGACCACAAGATAGTGTGTATTCTCCATCTCAAGGGAATCCTCAAATGCATCCCTTGTCCATGGAACCGAAAATACCGCCGCTTCAATCTGGATTACTTCATCCAGGTCCGCCTGTTCCATCTGCCTTATATTAATGGTTTCCATCTGTCTTATCCTTTTCGAGCCGCTCCCGCTCCGCCTGAGACAGCCGCAGGTATTCCGGTTTGTGCGCAGATGCCGTTACCCATTTTCCTTTTTTCAAATATTTTAACCCCAGAGCACCCACAGCGCCTGCGCGCTGGCGCATCAGATGTGCGGGTGCAAACTGCGCCCTTTTACCCAGCTTTTCCACAATGCTGTCCCGAAACACCGGCACACCGTCTCCCAAAAATAACACATTTTTTTGAAATTGTGTGTATTGTTCTAATTGTTCCAGCTTTTCAAGCAATTCATCGATTCCAACGGCCATCTGCTCCTCCAGAATGCAGAATGTTTGATGCTCCCATTCATAAATTCCGGTATAAACCTGATTTCTTCTGGCATCCATAATCGGGCAAATAATTGCGTCCGTGCAGCAGACATTGTACGCGATGGCCTCCACTGTCGGCACTTCCACAATCGGCTTTTTCATTGCCATGGCAAGTCCCTTCGCCGTTGAGGAACCGATACGGAGTCCGGTAAACGAACCCGGTCCCGCCGCAACCGCTATGGCATCTATGCTATTCAAATCCAGCTCAAGAATATGGGTCAGCTCATCTAACATGGGAAGCAGCGTCTGTGAATGCGTTTTTTTATAATGAATGGTGTATTCGCCGATTAAATTATCCTCCTCCACAACAGCAACCGAGGCAACCAGTCCGGAACTGTCCAGTGCCAAAATTTTCATTTTCCTACATCTCCTCTATGATAATTCTCCGGTAATCGAATCCCTTTTCCAAATCCTTCTCAATAGAAACCGCCGTATAGTGCTCTGGCAGCAGCTCTTTTATCCGGTCTGCCCATTCAACCAGACAGACACCGTCGCCGTAAAACATCTCTTCATATCCGATTTCATCCATTTCCGCAAGGTCGCAGATACGGTATACATCAAAATGATAAAAAGGCATGCGCCCTTCCTCATACTGCTGCACAATGGTAAACGTCGGACTGCAGACCGGCCCTGCAATTCCCAGTCCCGCCGCAGCGCCCTGGGTGAATACAGTTTTTCCAACGCCCAAATCGCCGACTAAAGTATACACTTTACCCGGCGCTGCCTGCTCTCCTATTTTTTTTCCGACGCGATAGGTTTCCTCTTCGCTCCATGTCTCTATTATCATATTACTGCTCCATCCGGAACCGGATTACTTTGTTATCCACATACTTTTCCAGAAATGCACAGACCTCTTTGTAATGTCCCTCCATTTCCTCCAGCGGGATAATGTTGGCGCGGTACTTCGTCAGGTAAAAAATCATGCTTTCTCTGGTTTTGACAATCTTGCGGATATTTTCCCACAGCATCTCCTCTTCTACCTCGCCCTGCTTCAGCAGAATCCCGGTTTCACTAAACCGGTATAAAACCGGCTTTTTCATAACCGGATTCGCAAGAAATCTTCTTTTTGTACTTAAAAATAAAGAAACCGGATTAAAAATAAGCACAACGATTCCCAGCAGGATAAACATCACGGATTTCGCCGTATCGAGCTGCTCATGAAACAAAAATCCGTACACAATGCAGAGCAGTCCGAGAAAAATGCTCACAAATCCGCTCAGGCTGTGATAACAGTGATATAAATTAAAATGGTAATACTGCTTCGCATCCAGCGAAACTTCCAACTCTAATGTTTCCACGGAACTCCTCCTCTATTTTGAAAACAGCTTTTCCATGATTCCAGGCCCATCGGCAATGTAATTTCCGCTTGCCTTCGCCTCTTTTTCGTTATACTTCCAGGTTCTGTTCTGTTCATCTGTGCTGTCATATAACAGATACGGAACCGGACTGGACGTATGGGTTCTGACACAAATCGGGGTCGGATGGTCCGGGAGCACTAGCATGCGGTAATCCTCTTTCCTTTTGTCCATTCCTTCCTTTACACGGCGGATTACTTTTTCATCCAAAAACTGAATGGCCTGGATTTTGCGCTCTGCACTTCCCTGATGCCCCATCTCGTCCGGCGCCTCCACATGGATATAGACAAAATCATACCCTTCTTTTGTCAGGACATCAATTGCAGCGTCCGCCTTGCCTTCATAATTGGTATGAAGCGTACCGTCCGCGCCGTCCACATGAATATTTTTCATGCCGGTTCCAACCGCAATGCCTTTGAGCAAATCCACTGCGGATATCATAGCGCCTTTTAAATGATTTTTTTCTTCAAAGGAGGAAAGGCACGGCTTTGTGCCCGCACCCCAAAACCATATACTGTTGGCGGGATTCAGCCCTTTTTGCTTCCTGGCAGCATTAATCGGATGGTCCTTTAAAATATCATAACTCTTTTTCATCATTTCCCTTAGCTGCTCTTCTTTCGGAAGATACTGCCCGATCGTCTGGCCTAACACATCGTGGGGTGGGGTAAGCTCCACCACCTCGCCTTTATCCCAAATGAGCAGATGCCGGTAACTGATTCCCGTGTAATAGCGAAAAACGCTGCTGCCCAGTTCTTTTTGCACTGCGTCCAGCAGCTCTGCTGCATCCTTTGTGCTGATTTCACCAGAACTGTGGTCCAAAATCTTTTGTTCCTCATAGGGCACATGTTCCTCCGATACGGTCACCAGATTGCAGCGAATCGCAATATCGGTTTCTTTCATGGGAACACCGATGCTGAGTGCTTCTAATGGAGAGCGTCCTGTGTAATATTTTTTCGGATTATACCCCAAAACAGACAAATTGGCCGTATCACTGCCGGGACTCATTCCATCCGGAATCGTATGTACCAGGCCAATTTCCGACTTTGCTGCCAGCTCGTCCATCATAGGCGTATCGGCATACTCTAACGGGGTCTGGCTGCCCAGCTCTTTTATCGGCTCGTCCGCCATGCCATCACCCAAAACAACAATATATTTCATCTTTCTCTCCTTCTTTTTCGAACTTTAGTTCTGAAGCGTGTTTGAACATTCATTTACATCCTAACCTCTGCGGCTTTTTACAACAGGCGGATGCGGTTTACAATGTTTTCGGATCTCGCTGTAATCGTTTCAAACTGTTTTTCTGTTATTTCATTGGTGATAAAGCCGCATTCTCCGTCTACGATGATATTGCTTACGCTCCAGCCTTTCGCCATATCATCGCCAAACATCGCCTTTGCCTGCGCGATATCTCCTTTCAGACGCACAAAAAATCTGCTCTTGGCCTCTGTAACATCTGCTAACCTGAGCGGTTCTTTCTTCCATTCCACAGGTGCGTTTTCTGTTCTTCTCAAAGCGTCTATGACGTCGGCAACCACCGCGCTTGCTGTCGGAAGCTTTCCGGCGCCGCTGCCGTAAAACATGGCATCGCCTAACATATTGCCATGGACGAAAATTGCATTAAACACATCATTGATGCCGTACAATGCGTGGTCGGCACTGACAAGAAACGGCGCAACCCTGGCATACACCATTCCATTTTTCTTTTTGCTCGTTGCAAGCAATTTGATTCTTCTGCCCATTGCCTGCGCATATTTGATATCCTCTGCGGTGATATTGGTAATTCCCTCGGTAGGAATCTCCTCAAAATTCACCTGCTGCCCCATGATAAGCGAAGTCAAAATCGCAATCTTCCGGCACGCATCATGCCCTTCTATGTCTGCCTCCGGGTTGCTCTCCGCATACCCCTTGTTCTGTGCGTCTTTCAAAACGCTGTCAAAGCCCAGGCCCTCGAATGTCATTTTACTTAACATATAATTTGTCGTTCCATTTAAAATACCGGAAATTTCGTCCACGTCATCGGCCGTCAGACAAGTGTTTAACGGGCGGATAATCGGGATTCCACCGCCGACGCTCGCCTCAAAGAAAAAGTTGACATTTTTTTCCTTTGCAACTGCAAGAAGCTCTGCGCCATGCTTTGCAACCAGCGCTTTATTGGATGTCGCGACGCTTTTTCCTGCCTCCAGTGCTGCTTTTACAAATTCATAGGCAGGATTGATTCCGCCCATCACCTCAACTACCACTTTTATTTCCGGGTCTTTTACAATGACATCATAGTCATGGACAATTCTTTCCTGAATCGGGTCCCCCGGAAAATCTCTTAAATCCAACACGTGTTTTACATATACCTGGTCACCGGCTTTTTTCTGAATCAGCTCCTGATTTTTCTCAATGACTTCCACAACACCTGAACCTACTGTGCCATAGCCTAAAACTGCTATCTGTAACATCTCTTAACCTTCTTTCGCAATTATTTTTACATAGTGTATTCCCTGCAGCGTTTCTATCTCATCTATCATCTGCTCCACATCACCCGTAGACGGCAAAATATCCGCGCTCAGCGTTACGGATGCAATTCCGTTCACCGGAATACTCTGATGGATAGTCAGCACATTCGCATGAAACTTTGCAATGACCTGCAGCACCAGGGCTAACAGTCCGGGCTCGTCATCCATCTGCATAACCACCGTTAAGGTTTTTCCTTTTGCATTATCGTGATATGGAAAAATATCATCCTGGTATTTGTAAAAAGAGCTTCGGCTGATTCCTACTTTTTCAATCGCTTCCTGCACGGTCTGTACCCGTCCGGACTCTAATAACCGCTTTGCCTCCACAACCTTTAACAGCACCTCGGGAAGCGCCCTGTGTGTCACAACAAAATATTTTCTTTTATCTGACTTTCGTGAATTTTCAAACATTTCAGACATTTTAGACACTTTCCCTTTCATTTGTCTGCATACGGAATACATTTGTCTTTTTCACAAAGATATTAGCATATTTCGTCAAAAAATGCAAGACCTTATTTTCGCCTGCTGTTTTTTGGCAATCTTTTGTTACTGTTCACTTCCTGCAGGCGTTCCAGTCGCCTTCCATTTTAAATACTCATTGATAAACCCATCAATTTCTCCGTCCAGCACCTTATCCACTACGCCGGATTCCCTGCCTGTCCTGTGGTCTTTTACCATCGTGTACGGCTGCATCACATAGGAACGTATCTGGCTGCCCCAGCCGTTATCTTTGACTTCCCCGCGGATTCCGGCAGTCTTTGCCTCGTTTTCCTGTTTTTTCAACAGAAATAATTTTGCCTTTAACATCTGCATGGCCTTGTCTTTGTTCATATGCTGGGAACGCTCATTCTGACACTGCACCACAATATTGGTCGGCAGATGGGTAATACGGACCGCGGACGATGTCTTGTTAATATGCTGCCCGCCGGCACCGCTGGAGCGGTACGTGTCAATCCGCAAATCGTCCTCCTTAACTTCGATATCCAAATCTTCTTCGATATCCGGCATCACATCACAGGACGCAAACGAGGTCTGGCGTTTTCCCGCGGCATTGAATGGGGAAATCCGCACCAGACGGTGCACCCCGTGCTCCGACTTTAAATACCCATAGGCATTGTCTCCCTTTATCTCCACTGTCACGGATTTGATACCGGCCTCGTCACCGTCCAGCCAGTCAAGCACTTCCACGGAAAACCCTTTCCGCTCTGCCCATCTTGTATACATGCGGTACAGCATGCTCACCCAGTCACAGCTTTCTGTTCCGCCCGCACCGGCATGGAGAGAAAGAATTGCATTGTCTTTGTCGTATTCCTCATGAAGCAGCGTCTGCATGCGCACGCTGTCAAAATACTCCTCAAATTCATTCATCATCTGGGTGATTTCCGGAACCAGCTCTGCATCCTGCTCCTCATACCCCATCTCAATCAGCGTTTCCATGTCTTCATATTGCTGTTTCAGGGACTGGTACTGCTCAAAGGAATCCTTCAGGCTTTTCAGCTCCTTCATGGCCTCCTGGGCCTCATCGCCCCGTTCCCAAAAATCTGGCTCTTCCATGTTTTTTTCTAATTCTTCGATTCGCTTCTCCTTATTTTCTAAGTCAAAGTGAATCCCTCACTTCCAATAATGGCTTTGTATAGGATGCAAGCGTTGTTTTTAATGCATCTAATTCTACCATTGTTGTCACCTCTTTCTTTTTATAATTTGTTTCGGTAATTGCGACAGCCGGAGCTTCTTTTTCAGAAAATCCGGCTGTACTGTTTTTCGAACAAATGTTCTTTTATCTTCTGCCGCAGCACTGCTTATATTTCAGGCCGCTTCCGCACGGACACGGATCGTTTGGATAAATTTTCTCGGACTGGCGCCTTTTCGGACCCTTCTGCACCGTATCATCCTTATTGGTTCCTGTCACTTTGGCAACCTGTTCTCTTTCTATCTGCTGTTCCACACGGATGCTGTATAACAGACGCACTGTTTCCTCTTTGATGTTGTCTGTCATCTCATTGAACATATCAAAACCGCTGGTCTTATATTCCACAAGCGGATCTCTTTGTCCGTATGCCTGCAGTCCGACACCCTGACGCAACTGTTCCATATCATCGATATGATCCATCCATTTGTGGTCAATCACCTTTAACAGAATAACACGCTCAACTTCACGAAGCTGCTCTGCATCAGGAAACTCTTTTTCCTTATTGTCGTAAATTTCCAGCGCTTCCTCCTTGAGCTTCTCAACAAATTCGTCCTTATTCTGGCAGTCTTCATAATGCTCCGGCGTTAAGTCCACAAACGGAATAATGGAACCTAAGACATGGTTCAATTCTTCATAATCCCATTCCTCTCTGGACAAATCATCGCTGAGAACAATGGCAGTTTTATCCTCTATGACATCGGAAATCATGTCCTGAATGGAGTCTTTCATATTCTCACCATCCAGAACACGGCGCCGCTCTTCATAAATCAATTCTCTCTGCTCATTCATGACCTGGTCGTATTCCAGCAGATTTTTACGAATGCCGAAGTTATTTCCTTCGATTTTCTTCTGTGCTTTTTCAATGGCATTTGTCAGCATGCTGTGCTGAATTTCTTCATTTTCAGGCACATGAAGGGCATTGAACATTCCCATCAGCTTGTCCGAGCCGAATAACCTCATCAAATCGTCTTCCAGCGAGAGATAGAATTTGGATTCGCCCGGATCGCCCTGGCGTCCGGAACGTCCCCGGAGCTGGTTATCAATACGTCTCGACTCATGCCTTTCTGTACCGACAATCTTAAGCCCTCCTGCCTCCTTCGCAATCTCATCTAACTTAATATCCGTACCGCGGCCCGCCATATTGGTTGCAATCGTAACTGCACCGTGTACGCCGGCATCCGCTACTATCTCGGCCTCCAATTCATGAAACTTTGCATTCAGAACCTTATGCGGAATGCCGCGTTTTTTCAGCAGCGAACTGACCTCCTCCGAGGCCTCAATCGTGATGGTGCCAACCAGCACCGGCTGCCCTGCCGCGTGTGTCCTTTCAATTTCGTCAGCCACTGCATGCAGTTTTTCTTTTCTTGTCTTGAAAATGGCGTCGTGATGGTCCTTCCGGACAACCGGACGGTTCGTCGGTATTTCAATGACATCCATTCCATAAATGTCCCTGAATTCCTTTTCCTCAGTCAGGGCAGTACCTGTCATACCCGCCCTCGCCATATTGAATTTTTGTCCTTGAGGAATTTCGGTTACCAT